>DAOVKY010000040.1 GCA_030631525.1 bacterium | reverse complement strand
TAAATATTCCCGTAGATATTATTAATATTTTCCCGACCCCATCCCGAAAGCTTTCGGGATGGGGTCTTCCTTGTTCTCTCCACCTAGGGGGGCAAGGATGTATCTTACCATTTCCAAGCAAGGAAGATTTTAGCTTTACATACGAACACTGCTATGGTACAATTCAGCAGATGAATGCAACTCTATAGAAAGGATTGAAAGTGGCAATATCCACGGATGAGAAAAAAGAAGTCATAGTAAAGTTTAGGGCACATGAAAGCGATACAGGATCTCCAGAGGTCCAGATTGCTTTGACGACAGGGAGAATTAATAATTTAACAAGGCATTTTTCGAGTTTTAAAAAAGACCATAATTCAAGGCGCGGGTTGTTGAAACTTGTAGGAAGACGGAGACGCTTGCTGGATTATCTTAAAAAGAAGAATAGCGAAAGATACTTGACAGTTATTGATAAATTGAAGCTTCGTAAGTAATAAAATAGAGAAGGAGTTAGTAAATAAAGAAGTTTGCTGAAGTAAATCGGAGAATACGGGCAAGACAGGTAAGATTAATTGGCTTTGACAAAGAGCCGCTCGGGATTTTGGCTATTGAAGATGCCTTAAAAATTGCAGAAGAAAAAGGGTTTGACCTGGTTCAGGTTTCTTCTCAGTCTTCTCCCCCGGTTTGCCGGATAATGGATTATGATAAGTATAGATATGAGCAAATAAAGCAGAAGAAGGAAGCCCGCAAAAAACAGAAGACTGTAGAATTAAAAGAAATTAAATTTAGACCAAATATAGAAGAAAACGATTATCAGGTAAAGTTAAGACATGTTAAGGAATTCCTTGCAGACAGGAACAAGGTTAAAATAACACTTATGTTCCGTGGCAGAGAAATGTCTCATAAAGAGATTGGCAGACAGATACTTGAAAGGCTTACTAAGGATGTGTCTGAGCAAGGAGAGATAGATCAGCCTATTTCTTCGCTTGGTAAGAGAATTATGGTTATGGTATTAAGCCCAAAAGGAAATATAGGAAAAAAGCAATAGGTGTAATGAGGATTATATGCCAAAATTAAAGACACATCGTGGAGCAGCTAAGAGATTTAAGCTGACTGGAAAAGGAAAAATAAAACGAAGAAAGGCGTATGCCAGTCATATCTTGACTAAGAAAACCACAAAGAGAAAGAGAAATTTACGGAGTCCTACCCTTCTGGTAAGAGGGGATCGCAAGAGAATAAGGAAGCTTTTAGGAGTATAGTATGAGTAGAGTAAAAGGAGCTGTAGTCTCCAAAAGAAGACATAAAAAATTTCTTAAAATGGCAAAGGGATATTGGGGAAGACGCAGCAAGAATTACAGGACTGCAAGAGAAACTGTAGAAAGAGGGCTTGTTTATTCGTATAGGGACCGTAAAGCAAAGAAAAGGGATTTTAGAAGCTTATGGATTGTGCGGATAAACGCAGCAGTGAGGCCGTACAAATTGTCTTACAGCGCTTTTATAAATGGCCTTGCAAAGGCAAAAGTAGAATTAAACAGAAAAATCCTTGCTGATTTAGCAATAACAAATCCTATAGCATTTGAGCGCCTGGTAGAAGTTTCAAAAAAGCATCTGGCAAAAAAATAACACTTTATTCTATTTTCTATTCGTTTTATTGTGCTTTTCAGAGCTAATTATGCGAGATAGGTCTTCTAGTGTTTTGTTTAGATCTTTATTTACTACAACATAATTGTAACTATTGCTTTCTTTAATTTCATTTTTTGCAAGCATAATTCTTGCATCTATTTCTTGTTCAGAATCAGTTTTTCTCAAGTTCAATCTGTTTCTCAATGTATCAATAGAGGGTGGACTTATGAAGATGAAAACGCCATTTTCATAATATAATTTTCTAAGTTGAGATGCGCCTTGAACATCTATATCCAAGAGAACATCATATTCAGAATTAATAGCATTTTCTATAAAGTTCTTTGAAGTCCCGTAAAGGTTGCCTCCTACTTCAGCCCATTCTGCAAAGCGCCCTTTTTCGATATCCTTCTTAAACTTTTTCATGCACACGAACACATAATCATGTCTATTGAGTTCCGATTTTCGCGGCCTTCTTGTTGTAACAGATACTGAATATTTCATTTCAGGAAATTGTGTTAATAATTTTTGCCTTAAAGTGGTTTTCCCTACTCCGGAAGGACCGGATATAACAATTAATATGCCCTTTTTAGAGGACATTTTGTATCTGCTCCTTTATTTTTTCCAGTTTGTTTTTTATTGTTATGACCTCTCTGGCAATAATTACGTCATTCGCTTTTGAGCCTAATGTATTTATTTCTCTGTTGAGTTCCTGAACTATAAAATCAAGATTCCTTCCAGTTATTTTAGATGAATTAACCAAACTTAAGAACTGGTGTATGTGACTTCTTATTCTTGTAATCTCTTCGGAAATGTCTGCGCAATTAGTAGCGTATATTGGCAGTCTAGACAGAAGCTTCTCTTTATCTATTGCTCCCAATGCATCTATATTTGCGCTCTTTAATGTTTCTTTAATGTTTTTAACTAGTTTTTCTCTGGATTTTCTAAGTACAATTGGCTGTCTGTTTTCTATTTTTTTAACGTTTCTTTTTATACTATTTATATATTTTATTATGCTTTTTTGAAGCAGTGTGCCTTCTTTCATACGCATCAGATTAACGCCATTCAGTGCCTTATTAGTGCCCTTTTCTAAATCAGCCCATACTTTCTTTTCTTGTATTTTTGCGTCTTCAGTATACATAACACCATCAAAGCGTACCAGTGTCTGAATATCCAGCACTCCGCTTAATTTAAGTTCTTTTTTTAACAGCTTTAGCCTATCAGAGTATATTTTTGCCAGTGTCTTGTTAATACGAGGAAGTTGGAAATCATCAGATTTAGTCCATTTAAGAAAAAAACTAATTCTTCCGCGAACAAGTTTTTTCTCAATTAGTTTCCTTAGCCTTATCTCAAACATTGAGAGCTCGCTGGGAAGTTTTACCACAATATCGCAAAATCTGGAATTTAGACTTTGAATCTCTATTAGAAAGTATCCAAACTTGAAACACACTTCTGCGCTTCCAAATCCTGTCATGCTCTGTAGCATTTCATTACCTCTTTAAGTCCTCTTGAACTTTTTTTCTAATTCATACTTTGACAGCTTGATCATTGTGGGTCTTCCATGAGGACAAGTATAGGGAGTTTGCGCATTGAGAAGCTGATGAAGAAGTGATTCTACTTCTTCTTTCTGAAGTTTAGCACCTGCTCTGATTGCAGTATGACATGCTATCAGCTTTATTAATTCCTCTGTTAAATCCCCTATGTTTTTAGTTTTTTCACTCTCTATAATCTCATCCAGAACATCAGAGATCACCTGCGCAATATTAGCGTCTTTTAAAATTGCCGGTACTGAGCGTATACTGAAAGTATTTTTCCCAAAAGGTTCTATCTGAAAACCAAGTGATTTAAAATAGTCCAAATATTTCTCAAGTATTACCGCTTGTTTATAGTTGAGAGCAAGCACTACGTCAATTAAAAGCCCCTGAGATTCTATCTTGGAAAGAGACAAATCTCTGGTTAATTTTTCATAAACAATACGCTCATGAGCAGCGTGTTGATCAATAATTATAAGATTCCCGTTAAACTGCGTAATTATATATGTTTCAAAAACCTGTATATATTTTGAAGAAACATCAAATCTCTGATTCTCTGTTTTATAGGAACTGGTTTTACTCGCTTTTGAGAAATTAAATTCAGGAACTTTTTGGTCTCCCATTTTTTGTTTGACCATATACCTGCCTATTGCTTCTTTAATTTCATATTCCTGTTCTGTCTCAACAGCTTTTTCATACACCGGACTGTGAAAAAGTCCATGACTTAGATCAGAACTGCTTAAGGCCTGCTTTACCGCTTCTTTAACCAGTGTATGCGCAATATTTTCTTTAAAGAATTTTACTTCATCCTTTGTAGGGTGGATATTCACATCAATAGCAGCAGGGGGGGTATCTATAAAAATGAACACTACTGGGAATCTGCCTCTTGGGACTAGTGTATGATAGGCCTCGTATATGCTGTGAGATATAGATTTATTATGAGCGCATCGTTTATTTATGAATATCAGCTGGCTGTTTCTATTGGCGCGTGTTTCTTCGGGTTTGGAAATAAATCCATAGATATTTAAAAGGTCGTTTCCGCCTTCTATTGGCAGCAGATTGTTTGATACTTGTTCTCCAAAAAGGGATGTTATTCTTTTTAAGAGATCATGAGACGAACTTATATTAATAAGTTCACGCTTATCATGAACAAGTTTAAAGTATATATCAGGTCTGGCAAGCGCTTCAAATGTTACAGCATTCAGGATATGCGACATCTCTGTTGCTTCTGATTTCAGGAACTTGCGTCTGGGAAGTGTGTTGAAAAACAAATCCTCAACTCTTACTGTTGTTCCATCAGCGCAGCCTGTTACTTGAGATTTTTCTATTCTCCCGCCAACTGTTTTTATGAAAAAACCAAAAGGGCTATCCTTGGATTTGGTTATAAGTTCCACTCTTGAAACCGAGGCTATACTAGGCAAAGCTTCACCTCTAAAACCGAGTGTGTTTATTTGGAAGATGTCGTCTGCGCTTCTAATTTTGCTTGTTGAAAAACGCTCTAAAGCAAGTACAGCATCATCAGAATCCATTCCCATTCCATTATCTGTTACCTCTATTAGTTTTTGCCCGCCGGCTTTGATATTTATTACAATTCTTGTTGCTCCGGCATCTATAGAATTTTCTATGAGTTCTTTTACTACTGATGCAGGTCTCAGCACAATTTCGCCTGCTGCAATTTTGTTGGAAACATGTTCCGGAAGAATCTTGATCTTATTCATTTTAACCAAGTTTCTTCTCTAATTTTCTTATTTTTTGAGAAAGTTCTTGAATAGTCTTGTGCATTTCCGGTAGACGGTGGCGATATGCTTTAATCTTTTGCTCTTCTTTGAGGGGTATAGCAGGATAACCGGATACGCACATATTGGGACTGATGTTTTTAGTCACTGCAGATTTGGCGGTTATTATTGCATTATTACCGATTTTTATATGTCCTGCAAGTCCGGCTTGTCCTGCAATAGTGACCTTATCTCCTAGTGTTGTGGATCCTGATATGCCAACTTGAGCAATAATCACACAATGCTCGCCAATGTCTACATTATGTGCAATTTGAACAAGATTATCAATCTTAGTCCCCATACCAATTCGCGTTCTTCCAGCTGTCGCTCTATCAATAGTAACATTAGCTCCAATTTCAACATCATCTTCAACAATTACTGTGCCAAGCTGTGGAACCTTCTTATGAAAAACTCCTTTGATTGGCGTAAAACCAAATCCATCGCTCCCAATCACTGCGCCATTGTGGATTATTACATTGCTGCCTATTATTACTCTTTCTCTTATACTTACATTTGCGTAGATTAATGTATTAGCGCCTATCCTGGCGCCGTTACCTATGAAGACGCAGGGGGAAATAACAGTATTGTCTCCTATTTGTACATCATTATCTAAAACAACATGTGCCTCTATGGTAATATTCTTTCCCAGTTTAGCATTCTTGCCTATAACAGCAGTCTTATGAATCCCTGGTAAGGGCATTTCCTTGTTTATTTGTAGATATTCCATTATCTTAACAAATCCGATATACGGATTATCTGTACGTATTACAGGTCTCCCATTTTTATCCGTCTTTTTATCAACAATGATTGCTGAGGCTTTGGTACTTTTCAAGAGAGGATAATAACGAGCATTTGCTAGAAATGTTATATCTCCTTTTTTTGCTTCTTTTATACCGGAAATGCCAGTTATAACCATACTGGGATCCCCTTCAACCTTCCCATCTATAAGACGGGCAATTTGTGCAAGGGTCATATTCAATATATTAGTCATAGATTCCATTCTACACTTTCCCAAAGTCGTCAACAACTTCTTTTTTTATTTCAATATATGTAGTTTTGTTTTCTGGCTGGGATGTTTCCTCTTCATAAGTTGCAATATAAAACGGCAATTTTTTTTGTCTAATTATGGAACTTCCCTCAAGGACAACAGCTCTTTCAACAATATTCCTGAGCTCCCCCACATTCCCCGGCCAGCTGTAATTTAGGAGCGCATTCATTGCAGTATGTGAAATGCCGTCAATTCTTTTCCCAATAGATTGAGAAAATTTCTGGATAAAATACTGAATTAAGAATGGGATATCTCCCTTTCTTTCAAGCAGTGGTGGTAGGGTTATATAAGAATCTGACAGTTTATTATAGAGTGCTTTACTAAATCTGGATTCCTTTATGGCTGCAGGTAGATTTCTGTTTGTTGCAGCAATGATCCTTATGTCTGTCTCTTTTTCAAGCAGTCTGAGAAGTCTTTCTTGAACTTGTTCAGACAGAACTCCTAATTCATTAAGAAAGAGTGTTCCATTATTAGCTAACTCAAGTCTCCCGATTTTTCTCTCTTCTGCTTCTGATGGAGCTTGCCCTGAACCATATTTATATAGGTTCGGGGCTTGCTTTTCGTGCCCGAACAACTCTATTTCTAAGAGTTTTTCAGAGAGTGAAATGCAATTAGCAACAATAAAAGGATCATCTTTTCTAGAACTGCAGTTATGAATTGTTCTAGCTATAAGTTCTTTTCCTGTGCCGCTTTCTCCATATATTAATACTGTCCCTTTTGTCTTGGAAACT
>DAOVKY010000217.1 GCA_030631525.1 bacterium | reverse complement strand
CGGAAAAATCATTAAAGAGATTGCGCAAATTACAGGCGGTAGCGGCGGTGGCAGACCGGACATGGCGCAGGCAGGAGGAAAGGATATATCCAAACTTGATCAGGCTTTAAAACAGGTTCCTGAAATAATACGAAAAGGAATAAATGCCTAGACTACTCGGATTGGATATTGGAGATAAACGCATAGGCGTGTCTGTAAGTGATGAGCTGGGCATAACAGCGCAGGGACGTGAAAATATTCACAGAGAATCTGACGACCAAGCTATAAATGAGATATGTGAACTAATAAACCAGTTACATATAGATGAAGTTATTGTTGGAATGCCTAAAAATATGAATGGTACTCTTGGTCCACAGGCAGAAAAAGTAATGAAATTTTCAAAAGCGCTAGCTTCTTCAGTATGTATTCCGATCAAACACTGGGACGAGCGATTAACAACTGTTATTGCACAAAGAAGTCTTACAGCTTTAAATGTAAAAGGCAGGAAAAAGAAAAGGAAAGTTGACAGGATTGCAAGCCAGCTCATTCTACAGGGATATCTGGATAATAAATCCCTCAAGAAGGAATGAAAAATCCTAAAAAAAGTGATTGTTACTCTATATCAAATACGCTAAAATGACTAAGATTTAAAATGGAGATGATTGTTCTCTATGAGCAATAATAAAGACATTGTTTATTCTGGACATTTGACGGCCAAGATGAGTTTGAGGCATATACCTGAAGAATTGCCAAGAACTATATATGAAAAAACTAATGAAAAATACTATGACAAAGTGACTAAACACAACATTGCCTTGAAAGAAGTAAGATATAAACATAAATTAAGAGAGATGGCTATTTCTTATGATGAAACAGAAAATGAGATAATTATTATCACAATTCATCCAATTAAATCTTATCAGAAAATAAACAGAATAAAAACGGGGAGGTGGCATATAATATGAGGGGAAAGGGGTCTTTAGTAAGTTACGATGAAAAAAGCGACGTTATTTACATAGCCTCCAAGCTGGGTGAGGAAGAACAATATGTAGAAATAGCTCCAGGTGTTAATGTTGAACTTGATGACAGAGGAGAGGTAATAGGTATTGAAATCTTGAATGCCTCAAGTTTTCTGAAGCCTGTTGCTCGTCCGCTTCTTCATCATATGGAGATAGCATAAATTTATAATATGTTTTAATTCTGCCGCACTAGATGGGGAGATAGCGGTGCCCTGATTTCTGAGGTAAACTCGGGATGACCTGCAATCCGCTACAGCAGGATTGAATTCCTTCTTGAGGTCAATGTGTCTTTTGGAAGGGTGTTGGATAAGCAGTGATGAAGGCTGGATCCTATGCGGCAAAAGTTTGCAAATCCCGTTAGGCCTGGAAGGGAGCAGCGGTAAGTAAATATTTTTGGGTGTTATGGGAATATCTAGCTGGAGCTGGCTGTTGAATAACTAGCTAAAAGGCAGGATCAAAGGATGGTGTGCGGCAGATATTGTATGGAGTAAGGAGGTTTTTACGTGTCGTATTTGGTACTTGCAAGAAAATGGAGACCTAAAAAGTTTTCTGAACTTATTGGGCAGGAACATGTAACCAGAACGCTGGCAAATGCTGTAACATCAGAGCATTTAGCGCATGCTTATATCTTTAGTGGGCCAAGAGGCATTGGCAAAACCTCTACAGCAAGGATACTTGCCAAAGTACTCAATTGTCCGCAAGTACAAGGAGCAGTGCCTTGTAATAAATGCAACATATGTCTTGAAATTGCAGAAGGCAATAATATTGATGTTATTGAAATAGATGGTGCATCTAACAGAGGGATTGATGAGATTAGAAATTTACGTGATAATGTTCAATATACACCATCCCAGGGGAAATACAGGGTTTATATAATAGATGAAGTTCATATGCTCACAACAGAAGCATTTAATGCATTACTCAAGACATTGGAAGAACCATCAGAACATGTTAAGTTTATATTTGCAACAACAGAGCCTCATAAGATTCCTTTAACCATTCTGTCTCGCTGTCAGCACTTCTCATTTAAAAGAATACAAACACAGGATTTAGTAAAACATTTAAAGCATATGGTTAAAGCTGAGAAGATCAAAGTAACTGATGAAGCCCTGTTTTTAATAGCAAAAAACGCAGATGGCAGTATACGGGATGCTCAGAGTGTACTGGATCAATTGATTTCCTTCTCTCCAGATAAGGAAATTACAGTACATACCGTAAACAGTCTTTTGGGCTTGGTCAGCCAGGATATATATTTTCAGTTTGCTGAGAATATATTGCGCAAAGATATTGTTAAACTATTAATACTGGTTGATAAATTAGTAAACGAAGGAAGAGACATAGGCCAGGTGGCAAATGGGCTCATTAACTATTTTCGGAACCTGTTTTTTATTAGTCTTGGAGAGCGTGGAGAAAACCTAGTAGATGTGTCTCAGGATACAAAAGAGACATTAGTTCTCCATGCAAACCAGTTTAAAAAAGGTCGGTTGTGGCAAATATTTGAGATGATCTCTTCTCTT
>DAOVKY010000192.1 GCA_030631525.1 bacterium | reverse complement strand
GCTGAACGTCTGTTCCATAGACTTGGTATTTCAGCAACTCAGGCGATTACAATGTTCTATCGTCAGTCAACATTGCGAAAAGGGCTCCCTTTTGATGTCGTGATCCCTAACGAAACCACACGCAAGACATTTGAGAGCACCGATTCCGGACGAGATCTAATCGTGTGCAAGGATGCAGACGATATGTTCAACAAGCTGGGAATCTGATGCTCACACCTGTCTATACCAGACAGTTTGAGAAGGATATCAAACGAAGCAAGAAGCGTGGCAAAAATCTTGAAAAATTCAAGATCATTGTCAGCACACTTCTTGAAGGCAGGTCTCTTGATCCAATCCATCGTGACCATGGTCTTTATGGAAACTACACAGGTCGTAGAGACTGTCATATTGAATCCGACTGGCTGCTGATTTATAAGAAAGACAAGAAGTATATCAGATTCGAACGAATGGGAACTCACTCCGATATCTTTAAAAAGTGAATGTTTACTGAAATAAAATTCCCCCTTTGAAGGGGGATTCAGGGGGATGTTAATGACTAACGATACAATAGCAGCAATATCAACTCCGCTGGGTGAGGGTGGAATAGGAATTATAAGGCTGAGCGGGCCGGATGCAATAAAGGTTGTCTCAAAAATATTCAAGCCAAAAAAAAATATAAATCTGAAAAACCAAAAATCTCATACACTTCATTTTGGATATATTATTAAGGAAAAAACTGTTCTTGATGAGGTGCTGGTTTCCATAATGAAGTCGCCTCATTCATACACAAAAGAGGATGTTGTGGAGATTAATTGTCATAGCGGGGTTTTAGTTTTGAGGTCTGTTCTGGAGCTTGCATTAAGACATGGCGCGCGCGCCGCGCAGCCGGGTGAATTTACTAAAAGGGCGTTTTTAAACGGTAGAATAGACCTGTCACAAGCTGAGTCAGTGATGGACTTGATAGAATCTGTCTCATCAAAGGGATTAAAATCAGCGGCGCAGCAGCTATCAGGCAAATTATCCGTTAAAATAAAAAATTTACGCGCGGAATTGCTTGATCTGCTGGCGCGCATAGAAGCATTACTTAATTTTCCTGAAGATGGAGTCAGCTCAATAAGCAGAAGTACAATATTGTCTTCAGTTAAGAAAATGCAGAAAAAGGTTGAGGCTTTAATTGATACTGCTGATCAGGGTGAGATTTTTAGACATGGGGTAAGGACTGTTATTGCTGGCAAACCAAATGTCGGGAAATCCAGCCTTTTGAATATGCTTATGGAAGAAGAGAGAGCCATAGTAACAGAGATTCCCGGAACTACAAGAGACACGGTAGAGGGACACATTCACATACAAGGGCTTTCATTCATACTAATAGACACTGCCGGCTTACAACCTGTAAGCAATATTGTAGAAAGAATAGGCATTGCCAGAAGCAAGAAAAAACTCTTAGAAGCTGACCTTATACTCTTCATGTTAGATGCAAGCACTAAGATTGATTCCAATGATAATAAACTGTTTGAACTTGTTAAAGGAAAGAACAGTATTGTACTACTTAACAAAATAGATTTGCCTTCTAAAACAAAAATATCTGATATTCGCAAACTTGTTCCTAAAGGGATAATTTTACAAATATCCGCAAAGGAAGAAATTGGAATTGATGAACTCAAAAACACAATGCTTGATATAACATTATCTAAGTTTAGGCTCCATCAGTCCTCTGTATGTGTTAATATGAGACATAAGGAATCGCTGTTAAATGCACACAAGAGTTTAGACCATATTCTTTACACTATGACAAGAACAAAATTAACTGAAGAAGTCATCTCACTTGACCTGAAGACAGCTATAGACTGTCTTGGAGAGATAACAGGAGAAACAGTGAATAATGAAGTACTGGATAGAATATTTTCGAAATTCTGTATAGGAAAGTAACTATGAAGTTTAATATTTTTTACTTTTTTCTATTTTGCTCTTGACATGATTAGAGAAAGTTGCTATTTTTAGCAGTCTAAACGTGAGAGTGCTAAAAATTATAGGAAAGGAGGGGTGAAAAACATGACAGTTAAGCCACTTGGTGACAGAATCTTAGTTAAGAGATTAGAAGAGGACGAAAAGATAGGAAGCATAATAGTTCCTGATGCAGCTAAGGAAAAATCGGAGAAAGCAGAGATTGTTGCTATAGGAGAGGGGAAAAAGACAGATGAAGGAAAACTAGTTTCTCTTGAAGTTAAAAAGGGAGACAAAATCCTTATTGGTAAATATGCAGGCACAGATATAAAAATTGACGGCGAAGAATATATAATTATGAAGCAGGAAGATGTAATGGGGATTTTTAAGTAATAGGAATAAAACATAAAGAAAGGAGTAATACAAGATGGCAAAGCAATTAAAGTTTGACGAAGAAGCAAGAAAAGCAATTTTAAGCGGTGTTGAGCAGCTTAGCAGGGCTGTAAAGATAACACTTGGTCCAAAGGGTAGAAATGTTGTATTGGACAAGAAATTCGGGTCCCCAACTATTACCAAGGATGGAGTTACAGTTGCAAAGGAAATTGAGTTGGAAGAGCCGTATGAGAATATGGGCGCTCAGATGATAAAGGAAGTTGCTTCAAAGACTTCTGATGTAGCAGGTGACGGAACAACAACAGCTACTTTACTTGCAGAATCAATATATAGAGAAGGTCTCAGAAATGTTACAGCCGGCGCAAATCCAATGGCGCT
>DAOVKY010000164.1 GCA_030631525.1 bacterium | reverse complement strand
GAATTGACATTAATCGTTTTGTTCCAGGTAATATTTGTTCTAAAGAGTTTTTACTCTGTTCCCAGAAAAGACATAGCAGCCGGCATGATGGGCATCCTGAAATATAAAGGAATTATTGTTAGGGAGAAAAAAATTGTTCGCCGGATGTTGGAACTTTGGCATGACAGCAAATTGGATATTGTGGATTGCTATCTGATTGCCTGCTTAGAAGGAGACAAGCAAAATATCCTTTACAGCTATGATCGCGACTTTGACAAATACAAAATTAATCGCAAGGAGCCTTAAGCCATAATAGATGTAGTCATGGGTTCCCAACGGACCCTTCAATCATAGCGTCTATCTGTCGGCTGAAAGAGCAAGGTTAGACATCCTTTGCTGAGTATTTCCAAGGATCTTGCTTTTGTATGACATCCCTTTAACTCTGGAACGGTAGCAACATAAAACCCTCTGCATCTCGTTCAATTATTGCATTAAATGTCTTTATCTGATTTTTCCTCCAAAGAGAATGTATTTGGGGTAATTTTGTCAATTAATCAATGAGTTCAAAATATAACCTGTGGTAACCTGTAGCACCCCCCAATATGCCCATCTGTGCCGCCGCGCTTCTCGTTGTCAGGTTCCCCCTAACAGCTTAAGTATACATTCAGCATCCGTTCATTCATTTCGGCTTCATCTATGATTCCCAAAAGATTTAAAACCGCATTTCCTAAATCCGACCACCAATATGAGAATTCTATTTTTCCTTTCTTTCGCTGCACTGTAGCTAAATAGATTAATTCAGCATGACACAAATAAGCAAGACCATTAATTATATTTAAATCGGTAGATTCCGGAAATACTGGCCAATGAGATCTCTTACCATATTTTAACATAACGTCAAATTCATAATAGCTAAGCTTCTTCTTAGCTTTAGACGCTATGCGATCGTTTTTTATATCATAAAGTTTTAATGTGTCTCTAATAGAATCAGACAACTGATCAACAGATGCAGACAAATTATCGGGATCATATCCTATGTAAATCAAATCCTTAAGATCAAATTTTGGTTTGTAATCTTTTTCTGCAATAAGTAATTGCCTTTCAATCTGCTGAGTAGCGTGAGCAATACCTAATTCATAAAATACATTTGCATTATCTCCAGAAAGCACACCGAGAACAATTCTTGCAGTATATAGATGCTCCAAGATATCTATCCAACCAGATCTAGTGTGTTTGGGATCTTTAGCTCTATAAATTGAGAGTTGTTCTTCTTTTTTAAGTGTATCATTTAGTTTTTTTATTGATTGCTTAATAAGATCTTTATAAACATTTTCGTGTTCGTCATCGAAAGGCATAGCGATAAAAATTTCTTTCATATTTATAAAAACTTTTTTGGGACGAAAATTATAAGGATACATTCATAACCTCCGATTTGTAATCAATAATCCCGGACAACACGAAACCCGTTGAAGCTATACCTGATGTCCGGATTGAGCCCGTTACGATTGGCGGATCGCATGCTTCTCGCGTCACCGCTCCAAGAACCACCACGCAGGATGCTATCCGGCCAAATAGAGGTTCCGTCAGAGTCTGTAATGTAGCCCGCCGAAGGATAATCGTCATACCGGTTCCAGCACCATTCCCACACATTGCCGTGCATGTCATAAAGACCCCAGGGATTTGGCGAAAAGCTTCCTGCCTTAACGGTCTTTCCCCTGAATCTTCCTTTGGAACAGCCCTGCATAGGATAATTGCCATTGTAGTTTGCCTGATCTGTGGAGATGCAATTTCCCGTATAAAAGGGTGTGGTGGTCCCCGCCCTACAAGCATACTCCCACTCAGCCTCGGTGGGAAGCCTGTATTTGCCCGTTCCCTCACGTTGATTGAGCTTTTCTATAAACTTCTGACAATCCTTCCATGATACCTGCTCCACAGGACAGTTGTCGCCACAGTTCCTGAAATGCGACGGGTTATTTCCCATGACCACCTTCCACTGCCTCTGCGTTACCTCATATTTCCCTATAAAAAAATGATTTAGGGAGACAGTATGAACAGGTTTGTCATTACTATTGCCTGAGTTACTGCCCATCTGGAAGCACCCACCCCTGATCAGAATGAATTCCATTCCCGTCAATGGATCTTTATATTCCTCCCCTGTTTCATACAAAACAGCGGCCCATTCTTCCTTTTCTTTGATTTCAGGCAGGTCTTTTTTAGCCCTTTCCCACCTGCTGATATCGGAAAAGACTTTTGGGTTTTCAAGGCGGAAATCTCTGCTCTCGCCTGTTCCCAGATGCGACACGCGGCAGTCTGTCAACCGAAAAGCAATCTTTTCTTTTTGTTCTTCTAACCGAAACAAGCCTTCGGATTTCAGATATGTTCTTGTCTTCCAGAAATCTTTGGCTTTTTTGCGATCTTTATAAAACCAATTTCTTGTCCATTTCCGGCCATTGGATGAAAGCGTTAAAGAAAAACAACTGTTATCCGCATCAGGATTGCCAAGCTTTACAGATATCTTTCCTTCCGGCAGGATGAACCTCTTTTCCTGAATATCCCTTAATCTGTCCACAAAGGGTGTGAGTATTGTAATCTTTTTTTCAAGATACTGGACCTGGGCCTGAATGATTCTGAGGTTTTCCTCTGCCTTAAACTTTTTTATTTTTCTCTCTGTTTCAGCTTTTACAGCCTCGGTCTTTGCTGCATGCTCGGCGCAACGTTTATTATATTCCACAGTAGTTTCAAAGGCATCTTTTTCTGCCAGGTCAGATGGCAGATGCGGAACGGTCAGGGCAATCTGTTTTTTGAAGGCTCTTTGCAGGTTCCTTTTGTTTTCCTTGAATTGTATATCCATGCGTTGATTAAGGCAGGTAATCTCCTTTTTAATTTGCTTTGCTTCTTCTATGGCCTGTTTGAGTGATAATGTGTCATCAATAACAACCCACTGTGCTTGTCTCAACCGGGATTTTCGAATCAGTTCATTCCAACGCTTTTGGTTTTCCAGCCGGGCGCGGCGGATGTTATCCGTTTCTCTTGCCAATGCCTCTGTCTCTTTTTTTCGCTCCTTTTCCTGTTCAGATATGAGACGGCTGATGCGATCATGCATGCTACGTTCCTTTTGCAAACGAT
>DAOVKY010000178.1 GCA_030631525.1 bacterium | reverse complement strand
GCCTTTGTCACTTTGTGCCTGCTTGCTGTTTATTGTCCACCGTTATCTGACTTATCTCTTCTTCTACTCTTTTCTCCAACTCAGAGAACTTATTGAGATTTTTCTCCTCAATAAACCGCATTCGCGATATATCTTCTCTGATTTTCAGGTTGATCAACGATTCTACAGGTATATTTTCACCTACTGCCTGAGTACACTTTTCATGAAGCAGCATAATTAGTTTTAACATATGATATTGCTTCTTAAGAGACGTGTAAGTATCTATCTCGTGAAATGCGTTTTGATGCAGGAAGTCCTCTCTTATAGATTTTGCAGTCTCAAGAATAAGGCGGTCGGAAACAGAAAGAGTATCCAGCCCGACAAGCCGTACGATTTCCTGAAGGTCAGTTTCCTGCTGGAGAAGTTTCATGCCTTCCTGCCGCATTATCGCCCAGTCTTCACCTAAATTTTCTTTTAGGAAGTCATGGATATTATCAAGATATAAAGAATAGCTATTGATCCAGCTTATTGCAGGAAAATGACGTCTGTATGCCAGTTTATCCTCTAAAGCCCAAAAGACCTTAACAACCTTCAATGTTCCCTGAACAACCGGGTCGGAGAGATCGCCTCCAGGAGGTGATACAGCGCCTATTATACTTACTGTGCCTTCTCGGGAATCTGCGCCTTTACAGATCACTCTGCCTGCCCGTTCGTAGAATTCAGCAAGTTTTGCAGGCAGATACGCCGGGTATCCTTCTTCACCGGGCATTTCTTCAAGTCTGCCTGACATTTCTCTTAATGCCTCCGCCCATCTGGATGTAGAATCAGCCATTACTGCAACGTTATATCCCATATCGCGGAAATATTCAGCTATTGTTATTCCTGTATATATAGAAGCTTCTCTTGCAGCAACAGGCATGTTGGATGTATTGGCTATAAGCACAGTTCTTTTCATTAACGGATCCCCTGTCTTTGGATCCTTAAGTTTCGGGAATTCCATTAATACGTCTGTCATTTCATTTCCGCGTTCTCCGCATCCTATATAGACAATAATCTCTGCATCTGACCATTTTGCAAGTTGATGCTGAACAACAGTTTTTCCGCTGCCAAAAGGACCTGGAATACAGGCAGTGCCTCCTCGAGCAATTGGGAAAAATGTGTCAATCACTCGCTGGCCTGTAATAAGAGGAATCTCAGGAACTAACTTTTTCTGATATGGTCTTGGGATTCTTACAGGCCAGTATTGCAGCATTGTAATATTCTTAGGCCCTTTGTCAGTCTGAATTACTGCAACTGTATCTTCAACATAAAACTCACCTTCTGTAATTTTTTCTATTTTACCTTCCTTTCCTGAAGGCACCATGATTTTATGAGCAACCGGGTTTGTTTCATTAACTGTTCCAATCGTGTCTCCATAACGCACAGTGTCTCCCGCTTTTGCAGATGGCGCAAAATGCCATTTTTTATTACGGTCAATCCCGGAGGCAGAAACACCTTTTGTAATATACTCTCCTGTTTTCTCCATCAATACATCCAAAGGACGTTGGATACCATCATATATTGATTCTATTAATCCGGGCCCGAGTTCTACACTTAATGGCCTGCCTGTTGACATAACGGGTTCATCAGGGCCAAGTCCTGCTGTTTCTTCATATACCTGAATAGAGGCCACATCGCCTCTTAATTCTATTATCTCTCCAATGAGATTTTTATTCCCTACTTTTACCAGGTCAAACATTCTTGCATCCTGCATACAGTCTGCTAAGACCAGAGGCCCTGAAACTTTTATTATCTTGCCGTTCATATAATATCCATTCCTATTGCTTCTTTTACAGTATCTTTAATTATTGCTGTTGCCAGTCCCTTTGAACCTTTATGGTCAGGGATAACAGTAATACTGGTTTGACTCTTTATGTTTATCTCAGAAATTATATGTCTAATTTGGCTTGCCAGCTCTTCTGTAATGAAAACAACGTCAGTGTTCAGAGAAACCAGTTCATTAAGCTTTGGTACAACATCTTCTGAGTTATCCATTGGAAAGGCATTTATACCAAACGCAGAAAATACAGAAACTATATCTGATTTACCGATTACTGCAATACTAGGCATATGCGCACCCCAAATTTTGGCTGATTTGTCCAGCTGAAAGCCCATTGTCTTTCCCGATTAAAATAGCTCTCAGATTTTTAAGCTCAATTTCTTTAATCACCAAGTATCGTATGAGGACTGATACACTGGCAACCAAGAATTTTGCAATATCTACGAATTCTATTAGAAAATCATTGCATAACTGCTCAAATTTCCGGAAAGAATTATACCTTTCCAAATATTCAACTCCCGGTTTAATAATTTTATTATAATCTGAGAACTGAAAGGATTTTACTATTCCTTCTAATTCCATGTTAAAGGAGTTTGACATGACGGATTTGTCAATAAAACCTCCTTTTGCAATGTAGTTATAAACTCTCTCCGGATCATAGCTCATAACTTTGGTTCTAAGGATCACCTTAAGATTATATAGATCAATTAATACGGAAAACAAGTCTCTCAGAAATATTTGCCCTATATCTTTCATGTAACAATATCCTGTTTCCAGCCATAGTTTATCCAAGAGAATTTCTGCTTCCTGGAGATTTCCTTGTTGTACTTCTTCAAGCCATATTGTTTTTATTCTGTCCCTGAGAGAGTCAGGGAATACATAAAAGATTTCTTCCTTTATTGAGTCCTCAAGATTCTCAGTATCTATTACGCTTCTATAAAGCAGAGCATGATTAACATCTTCAGAGTTTTTTCCAGCCTTTATCAGGAGTTTCAGGTTTTGCATATCATATCTGAATAGATATAAATTAGTTACTTCATCATCATGAGACAGTTTTTTAATCTCTTCTATAGTGTTTGACATTTCGTTAAATAGCAGATTTTCTAAATCTTCAGGCCTTTCTACAGAGGATATATT
>DAOVKY010000172.1 GCA_030631525.1 bacterium | reverse complement strand
ATTATAGAGCAGGATCTTGGGGCGAGCGGGAGAGTAAGCAAAAAAACAAGGGCGAAAATTGGAAAGATCAAAGGAGCTCAGATAATTCTTAATGGAGTGATCACAATATTTGAGTATTCACAGAAGGGCATGGGTGGAGGAATAAGTTTTGGAGGATATTCAGTTGGAGCAAAAACTAAAACTGCAATAGTTGCGGGAATAATAAAGATTGTAAATGCTGAGACTTCAGAGATGCAGACACTCAGGTTCAGGGGAGAAGCAAAAAGAAGGGGGCTGAAGCTTGGAGCTGCAATACCTCTACCCGGCGCAAAAAGTCTTGGAGTAAGTTTTGGCGGTTTTAAGAAGACTCCTATGGGAGAGGCGACACAGAAAGCAATTGATGATATTGTTGTAAAGGTTCAGGCCCATTGTCAGAATTTGCTTGATGCCGGCACTGTGATGGTTACTTGTCCTAAGTGTGGAACCAAGGTCAAGGAAGGAACGAAATTTTGTCCGGGTTGTGGCACAGCAATTCCACAGGCTGCTCTTGAAGAGTGTCCATATTGTGGAGCAGAAGTATCTCCAGGCGCTGTATTCTGTCCTGAATGCGGGAAGAAGATTCAGGGCATAACATGTTCAAAATGTGGCGCATCTCTCAAGCCAGGAACTAAATTTTGTCCGAAATGTGGGACAAAAGTTCAGTAGTTTAATCATTTATGAATACAGCAAATCTTTTGACTATCTTTAGGGTATTGTTGGTACCTGTCTTTGCTGTTTTTCTATACAGAGGAACACCAGAAAGCAGGCTCATAGCTCTGGGCATATTTCTTGTTGCTGCTATAACAGATGCTTTGGACGGCTTAATTGCACAAAGAAGAAATCAGATTTCTAAGTTCGGTAAAAAAGCTGATCCAATAGCAGACAAAATACTTCTTATAACAGCTTTTATAATGCTGACACTGGATAACAGCATTCCTCGTTTTCTTACAACCATAGTCATTGCGCGTGATATAGTTATTGTATCAGGTTGTCTTATACTTTACATTGTTTTAGGAAGTCCTGAGCTTAAACCTTCAAAAATAAGCAAATGCACAACTTTTTTGCAAATTTTCACAATTATTTATGCCTTGTTATTAAATATAAGAGTTTCTCCTGGTATTTTTATTGTATGGATAACAGTTGTTTTTACAGTGATATCAGGGGTCAATTATATGATATATGGAGTGAAACTCTTAAATGGTGCGAGAAAAGCATAATCCTATTGTAGCAATTCTAGGCCGTCCCAATGTTGGCAAATCAACCCTTTTCAACAGGATAATTGGACAGAGAAAAAGCATAGTAGATTCTTTTTCCGGTCTGACACGTGACAGAATCTATGGAACTGGTTTATGGGGAGGCAAAAGCTTTGAGATTATAGATACTGGAGGCCTGGATTTTGAGAGCTTGGATAATATATCTGCGCAGGTTAGAGCACAAGTCGATATAGCTATTGTTCAGGCAGATTTTATAATTTTCATGGTTGATGCCAAGACAGGTGTTCTTCCAGTAGATAAAGAGATTATAGATAAAATTAGAAAAACAGATAAGAAATATATTGTAGTTGTTAATAAGGTAGACACCGAAGCAAAGACTAATGATATTTATGATTTTTATCAGTTTGGAACTGATGAACTTTTGCCAATTTCAGCATCTCACGGTTTAAATATTAATACTTTACTGGATAAGGTGACAGAGAATTTTTCTGATGGAAACGATGTAACATCGTCTGATGAGATAAGAATAGCTGTCGTTGGCGGTCCAAATGTTGGAAAGTCTTCTTATGTAAATGCGATACTAGGCGATAAGAGACTTATAGTAGACGACAAGCCTGGCACAACAAGGGATGCCATAGACAGCTTTCTAAAATACAAGAACACAAGTTTTGTGTTAGTTGACACAGCAGGCATTAGAGCGAGAACCAAACTAAAAACAGATATTGAAAGGTATAGTGTAATAAGAGCGCAAAAAGCTATACAGTTATCCGACATAGCTGTTCTGATTGTAGATATAACCAAAGGACCAACACGGGAGGACAAAAAAATAGCCTCTTTTGTCTGTGAACAGGGGAAAAGCTTAATAGTAGCAATTAATAAAGCGGATCTGTCAAGAAAAATGGATATTGATAAGGATATATGGCTCAAGCAGTTTAGAGACGGTTTAAAATTTCTTCGTTTTGCGCCGGTAGTTTTAATATCCGCACTGAAGAAAGAAAAGATATTTACGATCATGGACACAGCGCTTAATGTATATAAATATTATACGAAACGCATAAACACCTCAGCGCTTAACAAGATGTTGGAAGATGCGAAAAAACGCAGACCGTTCTCTTCCACATCCAGTAAACAACTGAAAATAAAATACATAACCCAAGTATCAACCTGCCCACCCACATTTGCTTTGTTTGTTAATAATAGAAAACTGATTATGGAAGACTATCTGAACTATCTGAAAAATAATCTGTATAATGATTTTGGATTTGAAGGGGTTCCAATAAGGTTCAAAATAAAGGAAACAAGATGACAATTATATTAAAAATCATGGCAATGATTGCAGTAAGTTATCTATTAGGAGCAATTCCAACAAGTTTCATAATGGGAAAATTAACAAAGAAGATTGATATCAGGGAATTTGGAAGCGGAAATGTAGGAGCAGCTAATGCGTTTAGAGTGCTTGGGATTATTCCCGGAATTATAACACTGATCATTGATATTGCCAAAGGCCTGATTTGCGCAAGTATAATAGCCGCATATTTTCACAGAGGTTGCTCAGACCAGTTATATAATTTGTTTCAGATAATAGCGGGAATAAGCGCAATAATAGGCCATAATTGGACTATATTTTTAGATTTCAAGGGCGGCAAAGGAGTTGCAACAAGCGCAGGCGTGTTTTTCGCCATATCGCCGATACCTATGCTGTTATGCATAGCAGTATGGGGAATATGCGCTTTAATTACACGATATATATCCCTCTCATCTATGATAGCCGCAATAAGTTTGCCTATTTTCATAGGTGTTTTTAATT
>DAOVKY010000140.1 GCA_030631525.1 bacterium | reverse complement strand
ATTCCTCAAACAGCAGACTCCCCTCCCCTTTTCTTAGATATGAATACATTTTTTCTATCTCAAGCAGTATTTTCTGTACAAGCTTCACCCGCGATACTTTCTTGGCGCATTCCATTTTTAACGATGTAGCTTTACCACATAAATCGCGCGGGAAATCCCCTTCGTCTAAATTCACATTTATTCCAAATCCTATGACTATAAAACCAGTTTTCGTTCTTTTTTTTTCTACAAGAATTCCGCAAACTTTTTTCCCTCTTATTACCACATCATTTGGCCACTTGATATAAGCAGATAGAAATGTTGTCTCCCTTATTGCCTTAGAAATAGCAACAGATGCTCCGATAGTAAGCAGATTCAGCCTTTCCGAAAGCATATTTGATTTCAATATAATTGAGCACAGAATGCATTTTTGCGACAGAGAAAACCATGTTCTGCCTAATCTGCCTCTTCCCTTTGTCTGCCCTTCTGCCAGAATAACAACCCCTTCTGCACTATCCTTCTCAGCCATGAACCATGCTACATCATTCGTGGAAGATGTTTTATTGTAAACATATATTTCCCGTCCTACTATTTTGGTTTCCAAACCGACTTTAATTGTATCTTTAGAAAACTCTTCCATATTCCATATTTAATTAAAAATTAGAAATTAGAAATTTTTAGCGATATATCCATTGCTTTTGCCGAATGAGTTAACCTGCCAACAGAAATTCTATCAACCCCGCATTTTGCTATTTCCCCAACACTATTAAGGCTCACCTCTCCTGAAACCTCTATCTCTAGGGAGTTTTTAGTTTTGTCCCGAAGGTTTTCGGGAGAGTTTTGAATTAATGAAACCGCCTTTTTGATAGTCTGTATATCCATGTTGTCCAGCATGATTATATCCACTTCAGATTGAAGAGCTTCCCTAACCTGAGACAAATTCTCTACTTCTATTTCAATTTTTATGTTTTTGGGAACTTTTCTTTTAATCGCTTGCACAAGTTTCTCTATGTTCTTATTCTCTATCTTTAAATGGTTATCCTTTATCAATACCATATCATAAAGCCCCATTCTATGATTCTGCCCACCACCAACGCTTACTGCATATTTTTCTATGTCACGCAGACCAGGAGTGGTTTTTCTTGTATCAAATATTCTTGCTTTATGGGTCTTGACTTTTTTTACATATTCTCCTGTTAATGTTGCAATTCCTGAAAGTCTCTGCAAAAAGTTGAGAGCTGTTCTTTCTCCAGCTAAAATGGGTGTTAGGGGTCCTGATAATTCAGCTATTACATCTCCACTTTTAACCTCTATTCCATCTTTAACTAAAGACCTGAATTTAATCTTGCTGTCAAGTATTTCAAATACAGCCTTTGCTATTTCCAGTCCTGCAATTATTCCACACTGTTTTGCTATAATTTTAGCTTTAGCATTCCTCTTTTGAAAAACACAAGCTTCTGTAGTAACATCTCCTTCTCCAATATCTTCTTTTAAGGCTGCAGCAACAAGTTCCTTAACTCTATTCCGTGATATGCTCATATAACCTCAATATATGCCTTCTCTGTTCCTTCAACCATTCTGGACACGTTAAACATGGTTTTTACCCGCTTTAGTCCACTCTCCCCCATTTCCTTTGCCTTTTCTTTATTGGATAGTAACTGTATGATGGCATCTGCCAGTGCTTTTGGACTCTTAGGTGGGGCAAGAATACCTGTTTTTTTATCCACAACAACTTCCGGTATTCCGCCGGCTGTTGTTGCAACAACTGGTAGCTTCATTAGCATCGCATCCATAAGAGAAGTGCATAATCCTTCAAGATGAGAAGGGAGCACAAAAAGCTCCATCATTGATAATAATTCACCAACATCTTTTCGAAACCCGGCAAAGATTACATTTCCTGTGATATCTAATTCCTTAACCTGTTTTTTCAAGGCTTCTTCCAGTTCCCCTTTGCCAATAATGAGAAAAACCGCATTTGGAAATATTTTTAACACATCTGGAACAGCATCAAGCAGATATTTATGCCCCTTGTGATCTGTCAAATGTGCAATTGTACCAATAATTGGTGAATATTTTGATAAATTAAACTCTTCGTATAAATATTGAGTATCACTTATACTATCGAATTTTTCTGTATCAATTCCGCTATAAACAACCTTTGTTTTGTCCTGAGGAACACCTGCCTCTATCAATATGTTTTTAATGGCACTGGATATTGCAATTATCTTATTCGCAAGATAATTATACTTTATGTTTGAAAAAACATTACGCGCAACCTTAAAATCAACCCGTCGCGTGACAACAAAAGGAATCTTCTTTATCTTTGCAGCAATCGCTCCAATTGTATGCGCGTGAGAGGCATGCGCATGAACAATATCTATTCGTTCATCGGTTATTACTCTGCAGATATTTCCTATAGCCTTGAAATCCAATTCTCCCCGCATTACTACAGGACATACCCTGAAATTATTGCTAATAGCCCTTCTTACCAGCACACTATTTGGCTGAGCAGATACAATATTTTCGTGACTCCTGTCTCTTAAGCCATTCATAAGATACATCATCTGGACTTCTCCACCTCTCCAGCCCAATTCTGTATTTATATGAAGAATATTCAAACAACCCCCTCAATCCCCCTTGACAGGGGGAAGCTTTGTTTTTTAGCCGATATAGTGATTATGGATTCTGAAATTGTTTTCTTCATTGAATCAAAATCATTTTCCACATCATTATTTAGTACTCGAACTACTTTTATTCCACAGCCATTTAGAAAATCATCCCGTTCTTTATCATACTCTTTCCTTTTATTATGAATTTCGCCATCAATTTCAATTGCTAGCAAAAGTTCCGAACAATAAAAATCAAGAATATAATTCCCAATTGGTTTTTGGCGTAGAAACTTATATCCTTGAGGTCTCTCTTTAAGAAAATTTTCCCATAACTTCTTTTCCATAGATGTGGAATTTTTACGTAATTCCCTCGCCCGATCCGTTAACTTTGGGTTATACCTGAATCCGCCTCTTTTCGATAAAGCTTCAGGGTTTGCCAAATGCATCCCCCCTTTCCCTGTCAAGGGAGAGGGGCTAGGGGTGTGGGTTATTTTAAGTTCTATGCCTGAAATCATAAGATACACTTCATCTGACATGTGTGCAATGAGTTGATTGCATTTTCCTGCAATATCTCTGAATCCACGTGCCAACCTATTTTCAGGGACTATGCCCATTCCTAGCTCATTACTCACCACAACAAGAGTAAATTTGGAAGTTTTTACTGTTTTTAATAGCACTCGAATATCCCAAAGAATGCGGTCTTCCGCCTTTTCAATACCGAATTTATGTATCATATTAGACATCCACAATGTGACGCAATCCAGAATAACAGCTCCCTCAAAGTTTCTAAACTTGTTTAAAATATTAATATTTATCGGCTCTTCAACTGTCTTCCATGTTCGGCTTCTCTTTGCTTTATGCTTCTTGATTCTGTCTGCCATTTCTTTATCCATGGCTTTTGCAGTAGCTAGAAAAAGAACATTCT
>DAOVKY010000105.1 GCA_030631525.1 bacterium | reverse complement strand
GTTAAGAGCAATTCCTGCCTCAAAAGTTTCTAATATATGATAGTCATGTCTTGCGCGCTTATTAACTGCTGTGACTTTTATATCTGTCATAAGAGAAATTGTATCACTTTGACTGAGAAAATTCTATATGCTATATTAAATATCAAAAAAACAGGAGGGGATATGAAAAAACTAGCTGTTATCAGTATAAGTGTAATCGTATTTTTGGTGTTGATCAGCGGATCAATACTTGCGCAAACCAAGAGAAAAAAGCAGCGGCCTTTTAAGAAGACTATATTGCGCTACACCATTCCATCTGAGTATGGCAGGCTTGTTGCTGCCAGTCCCAGCTTTAATCAGCTGTGTTTTGAAGCAGAAAATGGAGATATCTATATTGTTCTCAGATCACACACAGCTATTAGTAATGTGTATATAATAAAGAGAAAATGAGTTTAGTCTTATCTTTGCCTGAATTTTCCTATTAGCGCAAACACGTGTCTTAATTCTTTGAGTTTCAAGAAATAGGATATTATAAGGAAACTAATAGTTCCAGCAAAAGCAGGGACAAAAAACTGAATAAGACGCACTGCGAGCAGATTCCCTTCAATACATATTATCCATTTTAATGTAAACCAGCAGGTTATTGCCATTACTGCTGAAGCGGGTAACAAACGACGCAACGTATCCTTTATGCCCGTCCAATCTATTCTGCCTATCTTTCTATCAAACAAAATAAAGAGAATTACCATATTAGCTGTAGCAGAAATGGAAGTTGCCAGAGCTAATCCACCCAGCTTTAATGGCCACATCAGCACTAAATTAAGTATAATGTTTAGACCCATGCTCAAGCATGCAATCTTTAGAGGTGTTTTTGTATCTTTAACTGAATAGAATGCACGTGTAATGATCTGATTAGCTGAATATGCAACAAGTCCAAAGCTATAGCATAAGAGTCCAAAACTTGTTGCTTTTATAGAATAGGATTGAAACTTTCCCCATCCAAATAATAATTGGATGATTTGGAATCTCAGGACTATGAATAATACGCTCAAGGGTATAGTGATTGAAATAATCATTTTTATGGAAAAGGTGAAGGTTTCTTTTAGTTTATCAATATTATTTTCAGAAGCAAAACCGCTCATTGCAGGTAAAATAACAGTGCCTAGAGCTATGGCAAATACAGCCTGAGGAAGTTGTATCAAGCGGTTGGCGTAGTACAGGGCAGATACAGCTCCTTTACCTACTATATAAGAGAACGAGGCTAGAAAGGTATCAACAAGAATGTTTATATGATACACCCCTGAGCCCAATATGACAGGAATCAAGAGTTTTCCTATTGTCTTAGCTGCTGGATGATTAAATCTGGGTTTTAGTTCTCTAAAAAATCCCCTGCCTCGCTTTATCAAGCTGGGTAATTGAATCCCAAGTTGCCCTATTCCTCCAATCAGGACTGCAATTGCCAGGACTACAACTGGTTCCTTCATCCTGTGGCAGAAGAAGATAAGAGCTGTAATCATACATATATTCAGGATACTTGGAGCAAGTGCAGGAATAAAAAAAATTCTAAAGGAATTCAACATGCTTATCATGAGGATAGCTATGCCTATAAATAAGATATATGGAAACATTATTCTCAGGAGTTTTGTTGCAAGCTCTATTTTGCCTGGAGTTTGAATGAACCCATGAGCTGCTATCTTCATGATAAGAGGTGAAAAGACAATGCCAATGGCGGTAATAAAGAGTAATATACACAAGAATATCATTCCTATAGATACAGCCATATTCCATGCTTCTTTTTCACCTTTTTTCTTAAGATAATCTCCCATCACAGGAATAAATGCCCCGTTAAATGCATTTTCTCCAAGGAGACGTCTCAGTGTATTTGGAATTCTGAAAGCAACAAAAAAGACATCTGCAAACATTGATGTGCCAAAAAACGAGGCTAATAGAATATCCCTGATATAGCCAAAAATCCTACTAATAATTGTCGCAAGTCCAACCTTGCCTGCAGATCTTGAGAGAGAACTTAGCTCCATAATGCCCAGGGGGCAGCAGCGGACTTCCATGCCTGATTAAGTTCAAGATTATCCTTATATGTATCCATACACTCCCAAAAACCATGATGTTTATAAGCAGCTAGTTCTTTGTCTTTGGATAATTGATGGAAAGGCTTTCTCTCGAGAATATCATCCTTTTCTAAATATTTAAATATCCGCCTGTTAAACATAAAAAACCCTCCATTTACCCAGTGAGTAAGAACAGGTTTTTCATGAAAATCCTTAACTGTATTATCAGGTTCTATATCCATAATACCAAATTGCGAACGTGGTTTTACTGCTGTAAGAGTTGCTATTTTCTTGTTTTTCTTATGGAACTGAATTAGTCTATCTATATTGACATCTGCTACACCGTCACCATATGTTGCAAGAAAATTATCATCCTCAATATATTTCTCTATTCTCTTGATCCTTCCTCCTGTATTAGTGCTCAGCCCGGTGTCTGCAAATGTAATATGCCAGCCTCTTGTATGAGAAAAATACTCCTCTATCTTCTGTTTTTTGTACCCAAGACATAAAATAAAACGATTAAATCCATAAAAAGAATAAATCTTCATTATGTGCCACAGAATCGGCCTTTGCCCTATCTTTATTAAGGGCTTTGGGAGAAACGCTGTATGATGCCCCATTCTTGTCCCTTTCCCGCCGCACAGAATTACAACCTGCATTGCTTTTTTCATATCTTACACTTTCCCGAAAGCCTTTTAATATAGTAACGCCTTAGATGCATCCTATAAAATACTTAATTGTGTTCCTAAGCCCTTGCTGAATGTCAACAACAGACTCCCAATTGAGCTCTCTTTTTGCCCTGGAAATATCAGGCCTGCGCATTTTGGGATCATTAACAGGCAAAGGCTTAAAGATAATCTTGCTTTTACTTCCTGTGATTTGAATTATTTGTTTTGCAAAATCCAGAATAGTCATCTCAGTTGGATTTCCTATGTTTACAGGTGTATTCACATCTGAAAGAAGCAATCTATATATTCCCCATACAAGATCAGAGATATAACAAAAACTGCGCGTTTGAGTCCCCTTTCCAAAAACTGTAAGTGCCTTATTTCTTAAAGCCTGATTTATAAATGCAGGGACTACTCTCCCATCATTTATTCGCATTCGAGATCCATATGTATTAAAAATTCTTACGATTCTCGTCGAAACCTTATGAAAACGCTGATAAGCCATAGTCATGGACTCTGCAAATCTCTTTGCCTCATCATAAACCCCGCGAGGCCCAATGGGGTTTACATTCCCCCAATAAGTTTCCGGTTGTGGATTAACCAGAGGATCTCCATAAACTTCGGACGTAGAGGCAAGTAAAAACCTGGCTTTTTTCTCTTTAGCAAGACCAAGCGCATTATGCGTTCCCAGAGAGCCTACTTTTAATGTTTGAATAGGCAGCTCAAGATAGTCAATTGGACTTGCAGGGGAAGCAAAATGCAGAATATAGTCAAGCCTGCCTTTAATATCTATATAATTAGTAACATCGTGTCTTATAAATGTAAAATTCTTATTCTGCATAATATGAGCAATATTATCTTCGCTTCCTGTTATTAAATTATCCATACAGATTACGCGATAGTCTTTGTCTAACAGAAAATCGCAAAGATGTGACCCTATAAAGCCTGTGCCACCTGTAATTAGGACTGTTTTCATAATTTGTTGTCTTTATGCCATTCTATGGTCTTTTTTATGCCCTGTTCAAAACTAGTTTTCGGACTATATCCTAGCATATCCATGGCTTTTGATATATCTGCTAAAGAATGTTTTATATCCCCTTGCCTTGGCTCAAAATAATCAGGTTTTACTTTACTTGACATAAGGTTTCTAAGCAACTTAACTAAATCATTAAGAGATGTCCGTCTGCCGCAGGCAACATTCAATACCTGGCCAGATGTGTTTTTCGCTTCAGCAGCCAGCATATTTGCATAAACAACATTGTCTATGTAGGTGAAATCTCTGGATTGAGTTCCATCGCCATAGATTTGAGGAGCGATATTATTTAAAAAACAAGTTATAAACTTAGGGATAACAGCAGCATACTGGCTTCCTGGATCCTGTCTGGGGCCAAAAACATTAAAATATCTCAAACATAGTGTCTCAAGTCCATAAACAGAATAAAAAACCCCGCAGTAGTATTCGCCGGTTAGTTTGCTTACAGCATAAGGGGATAATGGATGAGGCTTCATATCCTCTTTTTTGGGTAAAGAGGGAGAGTCTCCGTATGCT
>DAOVKY010000128.1 GCA_030631525.1 bacterium | reverse complement strand
TTTTTACTCTGATTTATGCATTCCAGGTAAATCTCATCAGAAATTCTACGAGCAAACAAAAGGAGACAATGTTGATTTTGTTAGGTCCTCGGAGATTGAGGTTACAAAAAGGGGAGAGGAATTAGATATCAATTATAAAGATGAAACCGGCAGTAAAAATAATATCCCAGTTGATATGGTTATTCTTGCACCAGCAATCGAGCCAACGTCTGATGTGCCCAAACTCGCTGAAATTACTGGTATTTCTCAAGGTAATGGTGGTTTTTTTGCTGAAGAACATGAGAAAATAAATCCAGTGTCCGCTTCTATAGAGGGAGTATACATTGCTGGGAGTAATCAAGGTCCAAAAGATATACCTAATACAATAATTCAAGCAGAGGCTGTCACTGGAAAAATACTTTCATCTCTTATTCCAGGTAGAAAAATAGAACCTGAGGTGAAAACTTCTCAGATATCCGAATCCCTTTGCATAGGGTGTAAGCTCTGTCTTTCTGTTTGTTCATATGGTGCCATAACCTTTGATGAAGCAAAAAAAATATCTGTAGTAAATGAAGTAATATGTAGAGGATGTGGAAATTGTGTTGCAGCTTGTCCTTCTGGTGCAGCAAGTATCAAGCATTTTAACTTTAACCAACTTTACCAGGAACTTGTGGAGGCCGTACAATGAGCAAACCCAAAGACAATCTCAAAAGCAATGGTGCAGTCATTTCAGCGAAAACTGGTACAAAAGAATCGATTATTAATTTTCTAAAGAAAGCGATGGACAAAGGGGTTTTTGATGCAGTTCTTGTCCCTATGAGAGTTCCAGCAGGAGATTCATTTGTCTATGTGCTGATCAAAGATAAATCACTTCTCAAAGATGTGTTTCCTCTTCCACCAGTTATGTCTGTTCAGGGCGCAAAAGCAGTTTCTAGTGTAACCAGACTTGGTAAAGGTAACATGAAAATAGCTGCCGTTATGCGACCATGTGAAACACGGGCAACAGTTGAATTAACAAAACTTGGTCAGACAGATTTAGAAAACATTACACTTATAAGTATGGATTGCCCAGGTGTTTTACCTATATCTGATTTCCTTGATGATCCAAACAAAGGCATGAAATTATTTGATGATGCTGCTAAGAAATGGGATGATAAACTAATGCGCCCGGTATGCCAGATATGTGATAAATCAAGTATGGTTGCAGGCGATATTCACATAGGAACTCTTGGGGCAAAAAAAGATACTTTTTTTATTATTTCAAATAGTCAAAAGGGAAATGATGTACTGGAAAAACTTGCCATAACATTAAAAGAGAATATTGACGGCTGGCGGGCAAAAGTTAAAAATATTTCAGAAGAAAAACAGAAAAAAAGAAAGAAAGCACATAAAGATTTAAAATCTGAGATAGGCGGTCTTGACAACCTTCTTGATACTTTTAGTCAATGTATAAACTGTCATAACTGTATGAAGGTTTGTCCTATCTGCTATTGTCGATTATGTTATTTCGATTCTGATAAGGTAAAACACCCATCTGAAGATTATCTTCAGAGAGCTGAAAGTAAAGGAAGTATTCGATTTTTACCTGATACCCTTCTTTTCCAAACGGGGAGAATGATGCACATGAGTTATTCTTGTGTATCTTGTGGAGCCTGTGAAGATGCATGTCCTGTGTCCATACCAGTTGCTCAGATATTTAGTATGATTGCAGATGAGACTCAGGGTTTATTTGATTATGTTTCTGGTAGGGATGTAGAAGAACCTCTTCCGCTAATTGCTTACAAAGAAGAAGAACTTCATGAAATGGAGGATGCAAATGACTAAAGCTTTGAAGATAAACAAAAGCACTGAGCAAGGTATCCTAGAACTTCTAAAATTTCTTTTAAAGAAAGGCAAAGTTAAAGGAATTTTTACTTTAAAGAAGATAAACAAAGATGGGAGTGTGGCCTATTCGCTTATTACTAAACCAGATGAACTAAAGTATGCTGTGCCTTTTTATCCTTTAATGCCTGTTAATGCTGGTAAGCTACTATCACGTTTTTCGCTGAAGGGAAGCTCAAGCGAGCCAGTTGCTGCGGTTGTACGGCCATGTGAATTAAGGGCTTTTATAGAACTTGTGAAACGTGAGCAAGGAAGCCTTGAAAATATCTTCTTTATAAGTTCAACATGTGGTGGCGTTCATCCAATTGATAAATCTGTAGATGGAACCGTGGAAAAGAATCTTTCCGAATACTGGGATGCAGTGAAAAAAGGTGAAATCCCTGCCGAGTTAAGACCTGCTTGTAGAAGCTGTGAGGAATTTATTCCGTATACTGCGGACATGACTGTTGATTTAATTGGCAATAATATCGATAAACAGTGCATGATCTTTCTTAATACTAAAAATGGAGAAGAAATTGCTAAAGGAATGGATGGAGAGTTCTTAGAAAAAGAGATTAATAAAGAAAAGATAGATAAGCTCCGAGGTAAAAGAGAGGCAGAGAAGAAAAAGCTTTTTGATGAACTTGAAGTAAAAATGAATGGCATGGACGGATTAATTGAAATATTTGGAAAATGTATAAGTTGCCATGGATGCATGAGAGTTTGCCCCATTTGTTATTGTAAGTTATGTGAATTTGAATCCTCTGATTCTGAATATAAACCATCTAACTATGAATCAGATCTTAAAAAAAGAGGGGGACTTAGGGTCCCTCCAGGAACGATATATTTCCAACTTGGTAGATTAAGTCACATTTCTATATCTTGTGTTGCATGCGGCGCATGTGATGATGTATGTCCTGTTGACATTCCGGTCGCAATGATATTTAAAAAGGTGGGAGAATCTGTTCAGAAAATGTTTGATTATATCCCTGGAAAAGATGTAGAAGAAGACATTCCTCTTGTTACATTTGAAAAAGAAGAGTTTGCTGAAGTTGAAGAATAGAGGGTTGTATGAGTAAAGATGAAGAGTTTATGCCGAAGATACTTGCCTTCCTTTGTAATTGGTGTTCATATGCTGGGGCAGATTTAGCTGGAACGAGCAGACTCAAATATCCACCCTCCATATTGCCTATTAGGGTTATGTGCTCTAGTAGAGTAGACCCGCTCTTTATCATAAAAGCCTATTTAGGTGGTGCAGATGGTGTTCTTGTAGCAGGTTGCCATCCTGGAGACTGCCATTACGAAAAAGGAAATTATTATACTCGTAGACGCTTTGTAATGTTAAAAGAAGTGGTGAAAGGTCTTGGTTTAGAGCCAGAGCGTATTAGACTTTCATGGATTTCTGCATCAGAGGGGAATAAATATGTGGAAGTAACTACGGAATTTACAGAAAAAATCAAAAAACTCGGGAAAAATTCTGCTAAAAATAAGATATTTTTGTAGTATTTGTAAAATAGATATATAGATTATTATAAAAAATAGGATGGCTTTTAGATAGGAACAAAAAATTATGTACATTCTGATGGCGGCGGATTTATCGATTTTGAAGTAGCTGATGAGTTGTTGAAACTGGATAAAAAAGTCAGCATTGTGGAAATGGCAGAGCACTGTTTAGATCTTGCTTTTGATGATGAATTCTGTGAATTAGCAGAAGATGAGATGAGAAATACAGGTGCAGATATATTAACAAGTAGAAAAGTTGAGGAGATCAAAGGAGAAGATAAGGTGTCCTCAGTTGTTTTAGATGATGGAACCAAGTTGAATGTTGACATGGTGATAATTTCCGTTGGTTATAAACCAAATGTAGAGTTAGCGGAGAAATTA
>DAOVKY010000041.1 GCA_030631525.1 bacterium | reverse complement strand
GTTGTTCCTCTGGATATAAAGTTAGAAGAAAAAGAAATAAGTTTTATACTTGCTCATTCTGAAGCCAGAGCTATTCTAGTCTCAGGCAAGTATATAGAAAAAATAAAAAGCATAATATCAGGTTTTGCCAAAAATATTTTTCTTATATCACTTGAATATGAAAAAACAGATAAAAACATTCTGTCTATTGGAGAGCTCAGGTGGAGGAAGAAAGAGCCTCACTATCGGGACATTGATAAAAAGGACTTAATCTCAATTGTCTATACTTCTGGCACAACAGGCAATCCCAAAGGAGTTGAATTAACCTTTAATAATATCCTTCATCAGATAGAGGCGATTAGTAAGGTAATCAATTTTTCAGAAAAGGATAGATTCTTATCAATACTCCCTCTCAATCATATGTTTGAGATAACAGGGGGATTTATTATTCCTCTTTCAAAAGGCGCAAGGATTACATATATGTCAAAAGGGTTAAAACTTTCTTCTATTTCCGCTGTGATGCGGAAAACACAACCAACAATAATACTTGCAGTCCCAAAATTCATCAAATTCTTATACCATTCAATATTATCTAGGCTAAGCTCAAGTTCTCGTTATACAAGAAAACTATTTAATATGAGTCTCGATATTTCTTCTAAGTTCAGTAAGCTTGGTATTAATCCAGGCAAAATGCTCTTTAAAAAAATTCATAAAGAGTTTGGAGGAGAGTTAAGGTGTTTTATATCAGGTGGTGCACCTCTTGATTGTGAGATTAGCCATAATTTAAATTTAATGGGTATTACAGTACTGGAGGGTTATGGGCTTACAGAAACATCACCTATTATAACAGTGAATACATTCAAACATAATCGTATAGGGTCTGTAGGGAAGCCCTTGCCTGGTACTGAGATAAAGATTGCCTCTCAGAATTCTGAAGATAAAACAGGTGAAATTTTGATAAAAGGCCCACAGGTTATGAAGGGATATTATAAAAATCCACAGGCAACGGATAAGGCTTTCTCTGAGAACTGGTTTCATACAGGAGACATAGGATACACTGATAAAGACGGCTATCTTTATATAACCGGACGGCTTAAGAATATAATTGTTACTGACGGAGGGAAGAAGATTCATCCTGAAGAGGTTGAGGAAGTTCTCTCAAAGAGTCCGTATATACAGGAAATATGTGTATTGGGCAGAAAGATTACCAGTGGTATAAAGACAGGGACTGAAGAAGTATTTGCAATTGTAGTTCCAAATCTGGAGAAGATTAAAGAAGAAGGATTGACATTAAAAGAAGATATCCAGTCTTTTATTAAAAAAGAAATACAAAAGAATTCTAAACTTCTCGCTTCATATAAAAAAATCACAAATTTCCTGATCTCAGAAAAAGAACTCCCCAAAACATCAACGCAGAAGATAAAGCGAAAAGAAGTAGAAAAATTAATAAATTAAAATTTCTCTTGACGGGGTTTGTTAGTATGTATATAATTAATATATTAATAATTAAGGGATAAATGAAATGAGTGTATTTGAAGAGATTGGCTTCAGTCCAGAGCAAATCAATAAAAACGAGGAGCTTCTTTACAATATAGGCAGAACATATCTTTTGTTTACAAAGGAATTTTCAGAGTTCTACAAAAAATTCAAGCTTACGCCGGCAAAATTCAACCTACTCGTTCTTATTGAACATCTGGGCAAGGAAGAAGGTGTGTCTCAGGTAGAAATATCGGAAAAACTTATTGTATCCGGAGCTAATATAACAGGACTTATTGACAGGCTGGAGAAGGATAAGCTAGTTAAGAGAATGCCTGATATCAAAGACAGGAGGTTAAATAGAATAAAGATAACTAAAAAAGGCAAGAAATTAATTGAGAAAATCTGGCCGTTACATATTGAAAAAACAAATTCATTAATAAAACATATTTCCAGTAATAGGAAAAATGAGGTTATTAGGTGTTTAACGGAGATAAGAGAGAAATTAAAAAGTGGGTTATGAAAAACGTCATGAAAGAAGTTAAGTTACAGAAAATAATATTTTTATTAGTAATCTTTGCACTTATTTCTTTAAGTCAGTACATGTCCCTGGCGTTTGGCACAGAAAAATCGTCGGGTAACTATGTAGTATTGCTTCATGGATTAGGGCGTACGAGCAAGTCTATGTGGATAATGGAAAGAAAACTGGCGGATCATGGATTTAGCGTTATTAATCTGGACTATCCTTCCAGAAAATACTCTATAGAACGTCTGTCCGGATATCTCGGGAATATGATTCACAGTCTGTGCACTGATAAGAAAAAGAAGATTCATTTTGTAACGCATTCATTTGGAGGAATAATACTTCGTTGCTATCTAAAAGAGAATCAAGTGAAGAATATTGGTCGCGTTGTAATGCTTAGTCCGCCAAATCAAGGAAGTGAGCTTGTTGATAATTTTGAAGAAAATATTTTTTTCGAGATTGCAACAGGTCCGTCAGGGAAACAACTCGGAACAAAATCATCCAGTATTCCTAATACAATAGGACCTGTAAATTTTGACCTTGGTATTATTGCAGGCAACAGAAGTGCTAATCCGATATACAGTCGTCTGATTCCGGGCGCAGATGATGGGAAAGTATCAGTGAATAGATCAAAGGTTGAAGGTATGGCAGATTTCCTAGTCGTGTCGCATAGTCATACATTTATCATGAATAGTCCCGAGGTTATCAAACAGGTAATTCACTTTCTGGAAGAAGGACGGTTTGATAAGCACAAAGGAGTAGATTTTAAAATCAAGGGAAGCATTAAATGATCACATCAATTTTTAGAATACTACTTGCTCATAGGTTAGCACCTTTTAAATTTGCGAGAAAATCGCCAGAATATAATAACCAGATTAAGAAACTTGGTCTTTATATACATATCCCCTTTTGCTACAAAATATGCCCATACTGTCCTTACAACAAAATACATTATGATAAAAATCTCGCTACTGCTTATCACCGCGCTCTTATATCAGAATTAGACATTGCGCATCGAAATTTTCGCAACGCAGAAATAAATTCTATTTATGTTGGAGGAGGAACTCCCACTACAATGACAGATGAACTATGCAAAATCATCGACTATATCAAGAATATTTTTAGATTCTCGGGAGATATTGGCGTAGAAGTTCACCCTTCTGATGCAAGCAAGGACAAATTAGATAAGTTAAAAAATGCAGGGGTAACAATGCTTAGCATAGGAATACAAAGTTTCCAAAAGGAGCTTTTAGAAACATTAGGTAGGGACTTTCAGCCAAATCAAGCTGAGACAGCCATCAAAACAGCTATCAATAGTGGATTTAATGTAGTTGATGTTGATCTCATCTTTGACATACCAGGGGAAACAATTGATATGGTAAAGAGCGATATTAAAGAAGCAGTCACATTGGGAGCAACCCAAATTTCTACCTATCCTTTAATTCCATTCACTTTTGCAAAATTGCCTCATCATAGAATAAACTATAGAAAAAGAAAATTAATGCTGAAAACTATTGTCGATTGTGCAACGCACTATGGTTTTGAGAGAACATCTATTTGGACATTTAACAAAAAAAATTATCCTAGATATTCTTCCATAACACGTAATTGTTTTTTAGGGATTGGTGCAAGTGCAACCTCTCTCATTGATGATATATTTAATATCAATACCTTTTCAGTCGTTGATTATATTGACACATTAGAGACTAAAAATAGAGTCCCATCGGCTTTAATTTGCAAACTGAACCAGAGAGAACAACGAGTCTTCTGGATGTTTTGGCAGTGTTATAACACATTTATAGATGGTACAGAATATCGGAACTTATTTAATGAAAATGTGGAAGAGTTCTTTGGCAAGGAACTTTTTTTAGGACGTATTATGGGATTGCTTTCAAAGGACAAGAAGGGATACAGGCTAACAGATAGTGGGGCTTATTATTTTAATGTTGTTGAACAGTCCTATACTCACGATTATCTTGATAAAACCTGGGCATTAATGCAAGACAATCCTTGGCCTGATGGGTTAAGATTATGAAAAGTAATATACTAAAGGCGATATATTATATTAACTACGCTTTTAAAGTCTTTGTTTTAAGAAAGGATCTTCCTGCTATAGGAGGACTTGTGATAACTGATAAATGCAATCTTAATTGCATCCATTGTGAAATAGCAAATAGAGGAAACGGGAATTTAAAATTTGAGAAAGCAAGGAAGCTGTTGGAACAAATGTATGCAGAAGGAATACGGATGCTATATATTGAAGGTGGAGAGCCGTTCTTGTGGCAAGACAACTGTTATAAGCTGGCAGACGTAGTAAATTTAGCAAAACAAATTGGATATTACCGTGTGCATATCTATACAAATGGCACTGTCTCTTTGGACTCAAATGCCGACGTTCTTTGGCTTGGCATGGATGGTCTTGGGAAAACTTACCAAAAGATAAGAGGTCCTTTTTTTAACAAGGTTATGGAAAATCTTAATAAAAGCAGTCACTCATACATCATCATAAATTTTGTAATTAATAACATAAATAAAAACACCATTGTTGAGATGCTTGAATGGGTAAAAAACAGTCGCAGAATTAAAGGGATTTTTTTCTATTTCCATACGCCTTATATGGGAATAAACGAGTTATTTGTTCGGATGGAAGAAAGACCGTCAATTATCGATACTATCCTCAGATATAAGAGGCAAGGATATCCTGTCTATAATTCAACAGCTGCACTTAACGCAATCAAAAATGATAATTGGAAAAGACCGTCTAATGTATGTAGAATTGTTGATATTACAGGGAGTTATAAATGCTGCCGTTCTATAGGCGATCCGGAAGTTTGTAGATATTGTGGATACGCAGCATTAACAGAGGTTGTTATGGCCAAAAAATTAAAGCTTAGTTCAATAATGGGGTTAATGAATTACTTATAAAGGAAAGGTGAAAAGCTGAGAAAGGGGGTGATAAGAAAATACAAAAGTCAAAATTAGGAAAATTTAACAGAGTGTTAATTTAACAAGGAGGAAATGAAAAATGATTGCAAAAAAAATCGCCTTAGGATTTGGAATAGCGGTTATTCTGCCAATGATGGTTCACTATGGTGTAAGTACTTTTAGCCCACGTCCGAAGCGACAAGACTATCAGGTTGAGAATTATTATCAACGTTATAAAAGAGCGACCACTACTGAAAAAATAGAGCTTGAAAAAGAAAAATCGCAATTGGGAAAGGAATTTAAAGAACACAAAAAACGCTTTCAAACACATTTATTTCTTGTATCTGCTCCAATAGGTATAGCTGCAATCATCGTTGGTTCTGTCATCGCAGTTCAAAGTATTGGGACAGGACTTATATTTGGAGGAATTTTTGCTCTTTTGAATGGTTATTGCTGGTATTGGTCGGAGTTACAGGACTGTATGAGATTTTTGTCGCTTCTGGTTGCTTTTGTAATTCTCATCTTTATTGGATATCGTAAATTTGGTAAATAAGACCCAAAGGATCATGGTTATGATGCAATAAGAAGAGTGTTTTTATTAGAGATGATTAAAGTATTTTATGAATAACAACCTAAAAAGTAAGGGATTTAAGGCTCTTCTTGCAACACAATTTCTTGGCGCATTTAATGATAATGCGTTTAAGCTGATAATATCCTTTATTGCAGTAGAACATATGATAAAGAGCGATGCAGGAGCTCAATATCTAAGCGTAGCAAGCGCTTTTTTCATCCTGCCGTTTCTGCTTTTCTCTTCCTATGCCGGCTTTTTTGCTGATCGGATTAGTAAACGGACTATTATGATTTATGCCAAATTTGCAGAGCTTGCCATTATGGCTCTGGGCATGATTGCACTGTTCTCAGGAAACTTTGCTTTTATTTATGCAGTGCTTTTCTTAATGGGAACACAGAGCGCTTTCTTCGGTCCTGCAAAATATGGAATTCTTCCGGAAGTTCTTTATGAGGAGGAAATCTCCGAAGGGAATGGGCTTATGCAGATGTGGACATTTCTGGCAATAATTCTCGGCATGGCATTCGGAGGATTTCTGATGACAGCAGTTAAAGGAAAAGCATATCTTGGGTCAATTGCATTCATTATAATCTCTATACTGGGAATAATAACAAGTTTTTACATTCATAAGGTTCTTCCATCCGGGTCAAGACGCAAATTCCAAATAAATTTTCTTAGCGATATCTGGTCCACAATAAAGATTGTAAAGGAAAAACGCCAGATGTATCTTTCTATGACAGGCATAGTCTATTTTTGGTTTCTGGGAGCTTTGTTTCAATTAAATATCCTTTTATATACCAGTAAGATGATGCATGTTTCACAGCTTGCAACAGGATTACTGCTCACTGTAGTTGCTTTTGGCGTGGGTACAGGCAGTTTTCTTGCTGGAAAGCTCTCAAGAGGAAGGATTGAGTTTGGATTTGTACCCTTGGGCTCAGTTGGATTAAGCATTTTTTCAATACTTCTTGCATTTTCATATACATCTATTTCATTCACAGTTATTTGCCTTATTTTTCTTGGTATCTCCAGTGGTTTTTTTGTTATTCCGCTCAATGCGTATATTCAGGAAAACAGTCCGAAAGATTCAAGAGGTAAGTTTCTGGCTACAACTAATTTTCTATCCTTTACTGGTATTTTAACAGCTTCAGGAATGTTGTGGTTAATTCTTGAAGTGAT
>DAOVKY010000039.1 GCA_030631525.1 bacterium | reverse complement strand
CAGCCCGCTCTTCGGTAATAACCTGTTTTCAACCCGTCAAGCTCAGGAAATGTTTTAAGAAGCTTGTTTGTATTGGTTAAAATAAATTTGCCTTTTCTGAATGTGTCTGTTTTTGTATTAGTCCATTTAAGTACTGTTGGGTATTTAACCAGTTCTCTTGCCAGAATCGCCATGTCATAAGCTGAGGACATATCTCCGCTATGGCCATTCTGGACTTTTGGAAGACCGCTTGCAGTTTTGAATATAGTATCGTTCATTTTAAGTTCAGACGCTCTCTTATTCATTAACACAAGGAATTTTTTGGTGCTGCCGCTTATATGTTCGCTAACAGCAACAGCCCCATCACACGCGGATTTTATCATAACAGCTTTCATCATATCTCTTAATGAGAAAACTTCTCCCTCCTTCAAATATACCTGTGAGCCGCCCATCATGCTCGCATGTCTTGATACTTTTACTTTATCACTTAGACTAATCTCACCATGTTTGACTTTTTCCATGACTATAAGAGCAAGCATCATCTTAACCATTGAAGCAGGAGGCAATTTTCTGTGCATATTCCTGGCAAAGAGTATCTTTCCTGTCTCTGCTTCCATAAGTATTGCTGATCTATATTTTCTTGAAGCAGAATAGGCTAGGTTTAAGCTGCAGAAGCTCAAAAGCAGGAACAATAAAATTGTGGATTTTGCCAATATATTTCTCATAATTTTGCTATATCTTTATCTTCTTTCGCCACACGCAACTTGGCTGAATTTTTGCTTGAATTGTGTCAAAGACTCTGTGATTATTTCGGCATCTCCTGGCTTTCCTTCCTTTTCTACTAATTTAAGAGGAGCGGACATACCCAGGGCAGGAGTATATCCTCTGGAAATGATTGCTTCTTGATACTTTGAACCAGTTTCATAATCTACTCCACCTGTAGGCATTATAATTCGCCCGGCATGTCTTTCTCTAACATAAGGAGCAAGTAAAGCCTTGATACCACTTGGGCCGTGAACACTGGCAGGAAAAACTTTAATTGCATCTGGTTCCAATCCATCGTCTCTTTCAATAAAATACTGTAATTCTGTTGGAGTTAGTATTGCTGGTGCTGAGAATACATTTGCTTCTTGAGTGAGCTTTACAAACTCTTTTCCTTCGCCGTAACCTCCCATAACATTAGCGGGAGCTACAATCATATCAAATCCCATGTCTATTGCTGATTCTAATTCTTTTGGATTTATCACGCTTCCAACCCCAAGTATAAAAGGATTATCCTTAGGACATTCAACTCTTTTCTTTGTCAGTTCCTTCATGCCTTCTTTCAGTATATGTTCCTCAATCCGAAACGTACATTCAGCTATATAACCTGCCTTATAAATTTCCCACATAGTAGTAATCATATGTTCTGGTTCCTTAACATGATTCTTGTTCATTACAACCACTATTCTGCTTTTGCGGATAGCCTTATCCACACGTTCTCTGTTTCTTTTGTAATCTAACATTTCATTCTCCTGTAATTTTAAAATAAATACTATCTGCTTGCTTTAACGCCTCCACCAGCTAAAGCTCTATTTACCTCTGTTTCCACCAGTTTCTGGTCCACCATAGTAATGTCTCCGGGAGTTTCTTGAACCAGCATACCATGAGCAGCTCCCCATTCCACAGCAGTCTGGAGATCTTTGCCCTTTAACAATGCGGCTAAAACCCCTGAAGCATAAGAATCTCCTCCGCCGGTACGATCCTTGATTGGAACATCTTTTCTGAGAGCAGACACATAAAACTTCCCTGCCAAAGCATCATATAACACTGCGCCCCAGCTTATCAGATCAGCGTTAGTGGCCCCGCGCCATTGAGTGCCGATCAGGCTTAAATTGGGAAAATCCTTTGCCACCTGAGCAACTGTTTTCTTGTAAGCGTCCAGCCATTCTTCAAAAGGTGCGTTCTTTGTTATTTTAGTCTCGTAACCAAGAGCGTCAGTCATGTCAGAATCATTCCCCACCAGAAAGCCGAGGAAAGACGCCATTTTCTGATTTATCATGCGGGCTTTGTTCTTATCCGGCTCTACTTTTGACCTATAGTTCAGGTCGGCAGATACGAAGGTGCCGTATTCATTCGCTTTTTTTACCGCTTCTATAGCTAAACCTGAAGAGGTAGGAGAAATTAATGTACAGATACCGCCTGTATTGAATACTCTCACTCCTTTCTGACCAAATATCTGATCCCAGTCAAAATCACCTTCTTCCAACTCTCTAATGGCGGAATGCGCCCGGTAGTAGCAGGTATCAGAAGGAATCACACCCTTACCTATAAAAGTGAAATTAATCCCATTCATCAATGTACCCTTCTTGTCCGTAGAGAATCTGGAACCATCATTCTCAGTATTAAACCAGATAATTTTACTCGTATCCACCCCTGCCGCTCTTAACTGATGTCTGATATTCTTGCCAATATGATCGTCCACTAAAGCTGTTAACACTCCTGTGCGCAAGCCAAAAGTATGAGACAAACCACAGGCAACATTAGTTTCTCCGCCACCCTGAAAGATTCTCATTTCCCGAGCCTGGGCAGTAGGCACATCATAAGGATCAAGTCTCAACATAACTTCGCCTAATGATAATCCATCGTACTTACAACTATCCGCAGATTTAATTTCAGTATACTTGATTACTTTTTTTGCCATTTATGTTAACTCCTCTCTTTTTATTAAAAATCATTTTAAGATAATTTACATCTCTCTTGAGCCCTTCTATCTCAGTCATACCTTCTTCAGGCACTATTGATTCAATCATAACATTCCCAGAAAATTCAGAGTTCATAAAAACATCCGCTAATTTACAATAGTCAATTATTCCCTCATCAAGAAAACAAGCATAAAAACCTTTGCCTTGTTTTTTAATATTATGTATATGAGCGTGACCACTTTTTGGAACATATCGTTTTAAATCATCTTCGAATTTTTCAACACTTTCTTCCTCAGTAAGTCCAAGCAAAAAATTATGAGGAACTATCTGCCAGTTTAGGAGACAATTTTTTTTATTTACTGCAGAAAGGAAAATCTCAGGCGCATTAAAATCATCTGTCAATGTGCTTCCATGTCTTTCAATAACAATTGTAATATCCATATCTCTGGCAATATCAGCATATTCCTGAAAATTTCTAACAACTCTATCAAACTCTACCTTTAAAAAATCTCTACTTGGTTTATTACCTGCCCAGAGCCTTATTTTCTTAGCACCTAATAGCTCAGCGGTTTTAAGTTCATCTGTTATATTCAATTTGTAACCATTAAATTCTTCTTCCTCAAAACCATTCAGGTAACTTCCATAACAAAAAATCTCAAGGTTTCTTGATTTAACTTTTCCGGCAATGCTCATAATATCTTCTTCTGATGCAGGTTTTGGTGTATGTTTCGGTCCGCCCCATATTTCCACACCCTTAATTTCTGCTTCCTTTATTGTATCAAGCGCTTCATCAAGGCTTTTTCCATTAAATGGGAGTGTACAGCACCCTATTTTAACATTTGACATTTCCCCCGTTCTCCTTTTTTAATAATTCATATAAATAATTTGCTAAGACAGTAGAATGATTTTTTATATTTTCCAATTCAATATATTCATTTGTGCTGTGCGCTACACCTTCTGTTCCTGCTGCAAATCCCAAAACTGGTATTTTGCAAAAGTAGTTATACCAAGAAGGATCAATCCATCCAGCAAGTATCTTGTGAGGAAGCTCCTTACCTAAAATCCTAGTTGAAATCCTATCAAAAATAGTTAAATATTTTTTTGCAGTTTCAGATTTATAAGGATGCAGGTTCTTTATCCATTTAAACTCAGGAGGATATTCTTTTAATTGAGAATTTTTATCTACTATATTTTTAATTTCTTTTTCAGTTTGGGTCATTAGATAAATTTTATTCGATTTTATGGCTTTTCTATTTTTATAGAAATCACGCTGGTTATAAACAATATTATAACTTAAATAAGCTTTATCAGGAATTACTGTAGAACTAATACCACTATTAAATATACCAATATTAATATTTAATTTTTTATCTTTGTTTAATCTTTGTTTTTTTATTTTGTCCATAACCTCTTTGATAAGTATAGCATTATCTATCGCATTAATTTTTTCAGACTCAGCCGCGTGTCCTCCTTCCCCATTTATAAAAATATCTAAGGTTGCAACACCACAACACCCTACTATAAGTTTATGATAGGTACCATCTATACTTATTACTAAATCTCCTTTATATCCTTGATTAATTAGTGATAATGTACCTGCGCCACTATCACTGCATTCTTCACCTATAACACTCTGAAAAATTATTTTTCCGCATAACTCTTTATCAGCCACTTCTAATAAAGAGCTCACAGCTAATGCTGATGAAATTAAATTACCTTTACAATCTGTTGATCCTCTTCCATATAATTTATTATTAATAATTTCCCCCTTTAATGCATCTTTCCCCATCCCTGATATTCCCACTGTATCCATATGTCCATTTAATATAATGGTTTTGCCATTTCTTCCTGTATCATATATTCCGACCAGATTAGGTCTATTCTTAAAATTTCTTCCTTCTGGTGTTATTAATCCCATTTTTTTACCAATGTTATCTGGAACACGAAGCATAATAGTATGAAATCCAATTTTATCTAATACTGTTTTAAGATATTCCTGCCCTTCTTTTTCGCCTGGCGCAAGCGCGTCTCCTGAGTAAGGGTTAACAGTATTAATCCTTACCAAGTTCTGAAGATTTTTAACAAAACCGCTAAATTTATTTTCTATTTTTTTAGATATATCCATCATTTCCTTCTTTACTAATCTTTCAATAATCAGGGTGTTTTAAAAGACGTCTTTAAATACGCTATAATAGTAAACACACAATTTTACTTATAGCATCCTTTAAAAAAGTGATAGTTACGCATATCTATTCTTTCCCCTTTTTTTGCCCAGGGCACATCCATTTCAAAAAATAGTTTTTCTTTCTCAAAAGCATTAAGAATTATTTGATCTATCCCCTTAATTAGTGTCGTTATGCTATCTCCAGTTTTTTCTATCTTCACATATTTGCGATCAATAGTATGGATTGAAGAAGATTCATGGGCGCCGTTAACACAGATAGTATGAGTTCCGGCAATAATAAGATCACATATAAGGGCATTTTCCCCGCGTATCTTTTTGAATATTTGGTGATACATTTTGTCTCTCAATGCTGTGCTGTCTTCATTTTTAATACTTTCTTTCTTCCCATTATTGAATTCAATGACTGTAGTACTGTCATAAATACTGTCATAGCTCCACTTAGCCATTCCCTTTTCTGCATGAATTTCCAGTACTGGACCAACAGGATCTTCGTTGCAGTGCGTAACATAAAACAAAATTATTGGCCCATTTTTCGTTTCAATTCTTATGCATGCTGTATCAGCGCTTTCAATATTATGTCCTCTATAAAGTTCCGCTTCCACCGAACTAATTTCTGCTGATCTTTTTCTATTACTGCCGGCAAGAAAACAGAGATTATTAAGATAGTGAGCTAGCGCATTGTTATATGGTGAATCTAATACCCAATGAGTATCACATTTTAACTTTCCGGCCCAATTATTTCGTTGATAATAAATATTATTTCTCGGCCCAATTCCCCAGGATTTCAGACATCTAACTTTTCCCAGCTCTCCCTGACAAAGGATTTCCTTTAATTTTTGTATTCCTTCAGAATAAAACAATTGATATCCAACTGCGACAAATTTTGATGTTTCCTTTTCACATCTTTTCAGTGCTTCTACCTCCTGAATAGTGGCAGCAACAGGCTTCTCAACTAAAACATTGCAACCTGACCGCATGGCATCTATTGACATTGGTGTATGAAGATGTATCCCGGTAGGTATCATACATAAATCTACCCCATTGATCTGCGAAAGCATTTCCCTGTAATCAGTGAATATCCTGCAACCAAGCGATAAAAGTTTTTTGCATTTCTCCTTTTCTTCCTCCTGATTTATTATCGTTGCTGCAACAATTCTTACGTTACCTTTTCCCACTTGTCGCAAAATATCCTCATAGTAAATATTGCCAAAACCAGAAACACCAATCAGAACAACATTTAGCATTTAAATCTCCTGTAAAGTTTTTCTCACTGCTCCTGGACCAGCTATCATTTCACGGAAGTACTTTTCTATCTTTTTGCCCAGACCAACAGAGTAAAGATTCAGACCAAATATCTCTTTATTAGAGAGAACAGGTTTTAGCTTATTTTCTAAACTCTCAGGTTTGCCAAGTTCGATTCTGATTATATGTTTTTTAAGTTCTTTAAGCAAAGGATCGGGGCTTAATTCAAATGGTTTTCCTCTATCATCAATTCCCAGTAAATATCGGCACCAACCTGCAATGGCAAATGGAATATATCTCAAATTTTTGGCATTCTGTCCATATGCTTTTATCGTGCCTCCATACCTGACCCCCACTTTTTGGGAGGTATCTGTAGCTATTCTCTGAGGAGTATCAGGGATATTAGGATTAACCAATCTCTCCTCTAACACCTGTCTTAGGAATTCCTCTGGATTAATTACTCCCGGACTATCCACTACTGGCAGGCCTTCTTCATAAGCCTGTCTATACACCAGCTCTTTCAATAAGGGGTCATTCATCTCTTGAAAGATATAATCATATCCTAATAGACAGCCAAAAGTTGCTAAAGTAGTATGAATAGGATT
>DAOVKY010000159.1 GCA_030631525.1 bacterium | reverse complement strand
TTAAAAGGTGAAATTGAGAGATTAATAGGTGTTTATATCCAAAAAAACAGATATTATGGGTCTATTCTTGTTATTGGTTATGAGGTTAGTGTTTCCGAAAACACTCTTTCATTAAATAATGAATTGAAAGATGCGAAATTTTTTACTAAGGAAACTTTGCCGCGCATTCCGTTTTTATCACATAGAAAAATGATAGAAGAATTTTATGGAAACCATGAAAAATTAGTTAAGAGGATGAATTGTCAATAGCAAAAACACATTAAAGAATCAGAGAGAAAATAAATAAAGCATTTGTAAGAAAACACTTGACATAGTATTTCCAATTGTATATATTATAAATGGAAATGGAAATCATTTTCAATAAGAAGAAGAGGAGGTGATTAAAATGCCAGGTGGAGACGGAACAGGTCCAGGAGGAATGGGTCCAATGACAGGCAGAGCAGCAGGTTACTGCGCTGGTTACTCAGTCCCAGGTTATATGAATCCGATTGCAGGAAGAGGTCGTTTTGGTTATGGCCTTGGCTTGGGTATGGGACGTGGATTTGGTAGAGGTCGCGGCTTCGGTAGAGGTTTTGGATTTCGTGGAGCTGCTTATGGCGCTCCTTATGTTTCTCCCAATTATCCAGCTGCTTACGGCGGCTATCCATATGCCCCGGAGATTACTTCTCAACAGGAAACAGATATGCTGAAAGAGCAGTCTAAAGCAATAAGTGAAGAGCTAGAAGCAATCAACAATCGGATCAGCGAATTGAAATCAGCAGCCAAAGAGAAGAAATAGTGAAAAACGGAAAATGTAGGGGCAGGCCTTGTGCCTGCCCTTATGAATATGAGTGTTTAATATGAGAACCTATTTAGATTGTATTTCCTGTTTTTTTAGACAAGCTCTTGATATGACAAGGATCACAGGTGTGGACGAAGCTACACAAAAGGCAGACGAAAACAGACCGATATTTTTTCTATTCAAAGTAAAATGTCCAGTGATTGCAAATCATACTGGTTTTAATCTGGGTGATATAGTTCTGAAGAAAACCTCTGAAAAACAAGGAGGATAGACTGTGTTAAAACAAGTTTCTAAGGAATTAAAAAGACATGTTCCGTTTACTATGCTTGGAGCTGTTACAGGCATTATCGTCATGGTTGTACTAGTTTTTTCTCATGCTTCCAGGGGGATTTCTGATGCTCTCTTTTACACTCTGCATCCTCTTCATGTTGTCTTGAGCGCGCTTGTAACAACAGCTATGTATAAACTGCATGGAAAAGGCAAGCTCTGGAAGGCAATTCTTATTGGTTATACAGGCTCCATTGGAATAGCTACATTAAGCGATGCTATAATCCCTTACATTGGGGGAGGTTTGCTTAATGTTCCAATGGAATTTCATATGCCATTTATAGAGACTGCAAAGATGCCGTTTATTGGAATTGCAAAATGGAAGATTGTGAACTCTGCGGCAATACTTGGAATTGCAATTGGTTATTTGAAACCCAATACCAGATTTCCACATTTTGGACATGTTTTATTAAGTACGTGGGCATCCTTATTTGGTTTCACTGCATTCGGCATAGCAAACTGGATTCCTTTACTTCCCTTTATTCTTCTGTTTTTATTTCTCGCTGTTTGGATTCCATGTTGTGTGAGTGATATTGTATTTCCTCTTTTATTTGTAAAAGAAAATCAAAAAGAAAGGAGCATGCCTAAATTATGAATATAGCAATATCAAGTGGTAAGGGCGGAACAGGCAAAACTTTTGTCGCTACCAATATAGCAACTGCTTTTTCAAAAAAAAGAAAGAAGGTTTGTTATCTTGATTGTGACGTTGAAGAGCCGAATGGTCATCTTTTTCTCAAGCCTCGTATTGACAGAGAAGAAGATATCAGCTTACTGGCGCCTGTTGGGGTTGATAATGAGAAATGTATTAAATGCGGTAAGTGCCAGGATGCCTGTCATTATAATGCAATAGCTGTAATAAAAGATAAGGTTCTATTCTTCCCTCAGTTGTGCCATGTTTGCGGGGCTTGTAAGATTGTTTGTCCCGAGGATGCGATTATTGAAGAGGATAAGAAAATAGGAGTCCTGAAACATGGGAAAAGCGGCGCAATAGATTTTCACTATGCGCTTCTTGAAACTGGTGAGGGAGGAATGTCTCCAAGATTGATTAAAAGAGTTAAAGAATGTGCTGGTAAAGGAATAAATATATTTGATTCTTCTCCCGGGACTGCATGTCCTGTTGTGGAAACAGTAAAGGATGTTGATTTATGTGTGCTTGTTACAGATCCCACGCCTTTTGGAGTGAATGATCTTAAACTGGCTGTGGATATGTGCCGTAAGATAAATCAGGAACCAGTAGTCTTGGTTAACCGCGCTGAATATATGGATGATAATCTCAAAAAATACTGTAAGGAGCAGCAACTGGAAATTATAGGAGAGATTCCAGATGATAGGAGAATAGCAGAGGTCTATTCTGTAGGGGATATAGTTGTAGAGAAACTTCCTCAATATAAAAAGCTATTTGAAGATATTGCCGAGAGAATAGAGGAACTGGCGCAGAAAAAGAGAGTAGTTAAAGAGATATATTCTTCTATGGAAAAAGAGGAAGAAAAAACAGATGATAAAAAAATAGAAAAAGCCAAGCCTGCAATTTTTCCTAACGCAAATAAACCAAAAGAACTAGTTATTATAAGTGGGAAAGGTGGAACAGGCAAAACTTCTCTAACAGCTTCTTTTGTTGCTTTGGCAAAGAAAATAGTAATTTCTGATTGTGATGTGGATGCAGCTGATCTGCATCTGCTTTTAGCTCCACAAATTAAAAAAAGAGGAAATTTTAGCGGAGGTGTAGTTGCTGAAATAGATCCTGAAAAATGCACTGGTTGTAATAGGTGTAAGGATGCATGTCATTTTTCAGCTATAGAAAGCTACAACACTAAGTCCGGAAAAGAATTATGCCGCATTGATCCTGTTGCTTGTGAAGGATGCGGCGTATGTTATCTTGTATGCAAAGATTCTGCTGTAAAAGTAGAAGATGCTATTAATGGAGAATGGTTTGTTTCAGAGACAAGATTTGGGCCAATGACTCATGCAAAACTTGGTGTAGCTGAAGAGAATTCAGGAAGGCTGGTTACACTGGTAAGAGACAAGGCAGGCGAGGCAGCTTCCGAAGCAGATGAAAACAAATTAATAATAGACGGCGCTCCC
>DAOVKY010000157.1 GCA_030631525.1 bacterium | reverse complement strand
GCTTTAGAGTGCTAAAAAAGGAGCAGAAGTGATTGAAAAAACAGTAGGTGGCAACAGAGAAGCAGATATCTTAAAGGCGGCAATTTATTCATATATTACTACTGCAGAGCCTATTGCTTCTCAAAAACTGGTTAAGGCTTACAAATTAAACGTATCATCAGCTACTGTTAGGAATATTTTGGTAAAATTGGAGGAGCAAGGGTATTTGATACAGCCTCACACTTCTGCAGGGAGGATTCCTACTGATAAAGGGTATCGTTTTTATGTTAATTTTCTTATAAAAACAGAATTGCTTACAGATGAAGAAAAAAACTTTATAGATGATGCATATTCAAGTATTAGTTATGATATTGAGTCAATAATCAAAGACACAACAAAGTTGCTGTCTCTTACAACCAGTTATATTGGATTTGCAGAACTGCCAAGATTTCATGATAGCGGAACATTTAAGCATTTAGAACTTATAGCTCTTCAGGGACGCAGAATTATGATTATTATTATTATGCGTTCAGGAGATATGAAAAAAAAGGTAGTTTGTTTTAGCGACAAAGTATCCAGCGCTGATCTAGCAAGAATATGCTCCTTTCTCAATGAAAATCTGGAAGGGCTTGACTTTGCTCATATCCGTTCAGATTTTAGGGAGATTTTTAAAGAAAAGCATTTCTATCTCAACGAAACGGTATATAACTGCGTTCTATCTATACTGGATGTAATCCTTTCCTTTGAGGAAGAAAAAAATGTTTTCATTGATGGTTATGAGTATCTTATGCAGTATCCTGAGTTTAGTGATATTAATAAAGCACAGGCTATGTTCAGGGCATTAAATGCAGGGTATTTATCTAAAATTCTCAATATGCCCATTGATAGTGATAGAGGTATAAAAGTTCTTATTGGCAGAGAGACAGCTGATAGTGATATAGAGGATTGTAGTTTGATTACCATAAGGTATTCCTTGTTTGGGTCACCAATGGGATCATTAGGCATAATAGGTCCTAGAAGAATGGCGTATTCAAGAGTAATGAGTAAATTAAATTATACCGCGTGTAAATTAAGTGATATTATGACAAAACTTTTACTTGAATAGGGAAAAAAATAGGCACAGAGGCACAAAGGGGAAAGAAAAGATGAAAGTGCGGAAAAAAATAAAATATACTGAAAAAGAACTGAAGAAGCTAGAAGAAAAGTCTAAGCTATGCGATGAAAGGCATGACCAGCTTTTAAGGCTGCACGCAGAGTTTGACAATTTTAAAAAAAGAACCGCGAGAGAATATGAATCTCTTGCTAAATTTGCAAATGAGAAATTAATCAATGAGATATTACCTGTTGTTGATAATTTTAAAAGAGCGGTGGACTCAGCAGATAAGACAAGTAATATCAAAGACCTTAAAAATGGCATTAAACTGGTTTTGAAGCAATTTGAGGATATCTTAAGACAAAATGGGTTGGAAGAGATCAGGTCTCACGGCACTCAATTTAATCCTGACAAGCATGAGGCTGTTATACAGGTGGAAACTGATAAACATCCTGAAGACACAGTAGTTGAAGAAGTTAGAACGGGTTACAAACTGCATGGAAAGGTTATAAGGCCATCTCTTGTAAAGGTGTCAAAAAAACAAAAAAACAATAGGATAAAATAAGGAGACTCAATAATGGGTAAAGTGATAGGTATTGACTTAGGAACAACTAATTCCTGCATGGCGGTTATGGAAGGTGGGAAACCTGTTGTTATTGCTAATGCAGAAGGAAGCAGAACTACTCCATCTGTTGTGGCAATATCTAAAACAGGAGAAAGATTGGTTGGACAGATTGCTAAAAGGCAGGCAGTGTCAAATCCGGAAAATACAATAAGCTCAATAAAGAGGAAGATGGGACAAAAAATAAAGGTAAAAGCCGGTGATAAGGAATATACACCTCCTGAGATCTCTGCCGCAATACTCCAGAAGTTCAAACAGGACGCAGAAAGTTATTTAGGAGATAAAGTTGAAAAAGCAGTTATTACAGTTCCTGCGTATTTTGATGACAGCCAGAGGCAGGCTACCAAGGATGCCGGCAAGATTGCTGGACTTGACGTACTCAGAATCGTAAATGAGCCAACTGCGGCTTCTCTGGCATATGGACTTGATAAAAAAAAGGAGCAGATTCTTGCGATATACGACCTTGGCGGAGGAACGTTTGATATCTCCATACTTGATATTGGAGATGGAGTTTTTGAAGTTAAAGCAACTAATGGCAATACGCAATTAGGAGGAGATGACTTTGATCAGAAAATTGTTGACTGGCTGGTCAGCGAATTTAAAAAGTCCAATGGTATGGATTTGAGTAATGATAAAATGGCGATGCAGAGATTGAAAGAAGGCGCTGAGAAGGCAAAAGTGGAGCTTTCTACTGCTCAGACAGCGAATATAAACCTTCCATTCATAACAGCGGATCAAAGTGGGCCAAAACATTTGGACATAACGCTTACACGCGCGCAGCTGGAAAAACTAACACAAGCCCTTGTAGATAGCACAATTGCTCCGTGTAAACAGGCGCTGGCTGATGCAAAAATGGAACCAAAGGATATTGATCATGTAATACTTGTTGGCGGGCAGACAAGGTCTCCAAAGGTTCAGGAAGCCGTAAAGCAATTTTTTGGAAAAGAACTTCATAAGGGCGTTAATCCTGACGAGGTTGTTGCTGTTGGCGCAGCTATCCAGGCAGGTGTGCTTTCAGGAGAGGTTAAAGACGTAACGCTTCTTGATGTTACACCTCTTTCTCTTGGAATTGAGACATTGGGGGGAGTTTGCACACGACTTATAGAAAGAAACACAACTATTCCAACAAAGAAATCTCAGATATTCAGCACTGCTGCGGATAATCAGCCTGCTGTAAACATACATGTGTTGCAGGGAGAGCGGGAAATGGCGCAGTATAATAAAACTCTTGGCAGGTTTGACTTAGTAGGGCTACCTGCTGCTCCGCGCGGAGTGCCTCAAATAGAAGTAAGTTTTAATATTGATGCAAACGGAATTACTCATGTATCTGCCAAGGATTTAGCTACAGGCAAGGAACAGTCAATTGTAATAAAATCCTCTGGGGGCTTGAGTGAGGAAGAGGTAGAAAAGATGGTTAAGGATGCCGAATCCCATGCAGAGGAGGACAAGAAGAAGAAAGAAGCAATTGAAGTTCATAATCAACTGGATTCCTTAATTTATACAACAGAGAAATCCCT
>DAOVKY010000124.1 GCA_030631525.1 bacterium | reverse complement strand
TGTGGAAAATGCAGAATTCAGGTCATTGAAGACAATATTCCACCCACCGCTATGGAAAAAAGATTATTATCCAAAGAAGATCTATTAAGTGGTGTAAGGCTTGCATGCCAGAGTAAGATAACATCAGCCTGTACTATTTATATCCCTTCAACTTCCAGAGAATCAGCCCAGCAGATCCTTACAAAAGGCATACAGAACAAAAAGGAAATCAAGCCAAGCGTGTGGAAAAAATACGTAGAGTTACAAAAGCCAACACTTGCCAGTCCACAAGCAAATCTCAATCTAATAAGGGAAGCAGCCAATACAGATTTCCATGCAGACATATATGTTATTCGCAGCCTTTCAGCAATCTTGAATGAGTCGGATTATAAGGTTACCTGTGTCTTTTCTGATGGAGAATTAATAAGTGTTGAAAAAGGAGATACAACAGGAACGGATTATGGAGTGGCGTTTGATATCGGCACAACAACACTTGTAGGCACGCTTCTTGATCTCAATACAGGAGAGGAACTTGCGCTTGTCTCAAGAACAAATCCACAGATAATTTATGGAGATGATGTTATTTCCAGAATAAACTTTACAATAACGGATAAGGACGGCTTGGATAAGCTTTTTTACAAAATAAGCAGAGAAATGAATGATATGATCTCGCAATTATCAAAAGAGTCCGGTGTAAATATTCACAACATATATAAGGTTGCAATTGCGGGCAATTCTACAATGCAGCACATCTGCCTGAGAATTACGCCGAAAAGTCTTGCCAAAATTCCATTCAATCTGGTGGTTAGAGAACCTGTGGAAATTAAAGCAAAAAAAATAGGCATTGATATAAATCCGGACGCTTTTGCATATGTTCTTCCAAGCATTGCGGGCTTTGTTGGAGGAGACACAGTAGCATGTATACTGGCAACGCAATTACATAAGAAAGATGATATTAAACTAATTATAGATATAGGAACAAATGGCGAAATAGTTCTTGGCAATAACAGGAGAATAATCGCTGCTTCCACAGCTGCAGGACCGTCATTTGAAGGAGCGCGCATATCTCAGGGGATGAGAGCTACTGTAGGCGCGATTGAAAAAGTAATTATCAATGATGATGTTGAATATAATGTTATTGGCAATACAGCGCCTTTTGGGATATGCGGTACCGGGCTAATTGACGGAGTGGCGGAATTGCTAAAGGCAGGAGTAATTGATGAGACAGGCAGAATAGTTTCTCAATCTGAATATAATGGTAATGAGAATGTCAGAAGACGGATCATAGAAACCGAAAAAGGAAACGACTTTCTACTTGTTGACGGACATGCTGCCAGAAGCAAGCGCCCTATTTTTATCTCGCAGAAAGATGTGCGTGAACTTCAGCTCGCAAAAGCAGCTATTGCAGCAGGAATAAGAATACTGCAGAAGGAATTGAATGTTATGGATAAAGATATCTCTGAAGTATATCTCGCTGGAGCATTTGGCAATTTTATCCGTCGCACAAATGCAAAAAGAATAGGTCTAATTCCAAACATTCCATCAGAAAAGATTGCTTTTGTTGGAAATGCGTCATCCTCTGGAGCGAAACTTGCTCTATTATCCTATAATATGGAAAAAGAAGCTGAACATATCTCCACACAGACTCATTATATAGAGCTATCTGCTAGGAGTGATTTTAATGAAAATTTTATGAATGAAATGATGTTTCCCCCTTCTTTGTCAAGAGAAGGGGCTAGGGGATGAGTTGATAACAATAAAGAAAGGAGAGAAAAGTGGAAATCAAAGTAAATGACGCAAATTTTAAGCAGGAGGTATTGGAATCAGATATTCCAGTACTTGTGGACTTTTGGGCGGTATGGTGCGCTCCATGTCTGATGATTGCTCCGGCAGTTAAGGAGATAGCTGAAGAGTATGATGGTAAGCTAAAAGTCTGTAAAGTAAATGTTGATGAGGCTCCGGGAACATCTTCAGAATACGGAATTATGAGTATCCCTACCCTGGCTATTTTTAAAGATGGTGTTTTAGCAGACAAAGTTATAGGCGTCGTTCCCAAGACAGAACTTGTTTCTAAAATTACGCCTTATATTTAATCAATAGAGGAGTTAAAATTATGCCTATTTATACTTATATTTGTAAAGATTGTAGCGAGAAATTTGATTTGCTGGTAGGGGTAACTTCCAAAAAAACAGAACTTAAATGCAAGAAGTGCAGCAGTGAAAATATTGAGAAGACATTGGGATCATTCAGTGTAGGAAGTTCTGGCAGCAAATCAAGTTCTGCTGGGTCAAGCTGTTCAACAGGCACTTGCCCAACTTGTTTTTAGGGAAAAAATAAACATAGTTGTTAAAAGGTTTGTGGGAAATAAAAAAGGTTTAAACAATGTCTTATATTTTTGGGCCAGTCCCCTCAAGAAGATTGGGATTTTCTCTGGGAGTAGATCTGGTTCCTTTTAAGGTATGCAGTCTTGATTGTATCTATTGCCAGATTGGAAAAACAACGCGTAAAACAGTTGCAAGAAAGGAATACGCACCTTCTACAAAGATATTGTCTGAATTAGAAAAAACATTAATTGGCTCAAAGACAATTGATTATATTACCTTATCTGGCAGTGGGGAGCCGACACTCAATTCAAAGATAGGCGAAATTATAAGAAAAATAAAGAAGATGACAACTATCCCTGTAGCAGTTCTTACTAATGCTACACTGCTTAGTGATGATGCATTAAAAAAAGACCTGTTGCCTGCGGATTTGGTGGTGCCTTCTCTTGATGGAGCTACACAAGATGTATTTGAAAAAGTAAATAGGCCTTGCGCATCTTTAAAAACAGAAAAGATAATCAGAGGAATGATTGATTTTAGTAAAGTGTATAAGGGGGAAATATGGCTTGAAATAATGCTTGTTAAAGGCATAAATGAGACAGAATCTGAACTAAATGCTTTAAAGTCAGCAGTAGAACAGATTAATCCTGATAAAATTCAGTTAAATACTCCTGTTCGGCCTCCATGTGAGTTATGGGTAGAAACATTAAGCGCTTCAAAACTTATCAAAGTAAAGAAATTTTTTGGAAACAAGTGTGAGATTATCGCCAAGTTTGACAGAAAGGGACATAAGGCGTATCTCAAGGATGTAGAAGATGAAATTCTTACTCTGATCAATCGTCGGCCTGTAACGTCTAAAGATATATCGTCTTCCTTGTGTTTGCATATTAATGAAGTTATAAAATATGTGGAGGATTTGGAAAAGCAGAAAAAAATAAGCTCAAAAATATATCAAGGAAAGAGATATTTCCAAAGATGAAGCTAATAATAAAAGGATTTATTCAAACCTCTCTCCTTGACTGGGATGGAAAAATCGTCTCCACGCTTTATACGCCGCACTGCAATTTTCGATGCCCTTACTGTCAAAATGCAGGACTTATTATTAATCCCCAAAAGTTAGAAACCATTTCTTTTAGAGTAATTAAGGATTATTTGCGCAAAAACAATAAATGGATTGACGGAATATGTTTAACAGGCGGTGAACCATGTATGTATAAAGATTTGCCGAAATTTATTCAAAAAATACGAGAGCTTGATATAATGGTAAAACTTGACACTAATGGGGGATTTCCTGATATGCTTGCAAACGTAATTAAAAAAAATTTAGTGAATTACATAGCTATGGATGTAAAGGCGCCTCTGGATTTCCCGTCATATTCCAAATCTACTGGTATCAAGAATCTCTTGATTCTGGAGAAGGTCAAGGATAGTATTAGATTAATAATAGAGTCTGATATTGATTATGAGTTCAGGACTACTGTAGTGCCGACTTTGCATG
>DAOVKY010000125.1 GCA_030631525.1 bacterium | reverse complement strand
GTATATTACAGGTACTCCCGTGGAGAGAGAGATTTGGCCTATTCCCTTTGTTACCTGTGAGCTTATATAGTCAAAATGCGGTGTGCCTCCACGAATCAATGCACCGATACAAATAACGCTGTCATACTTCTTGGTTTTCGCCATCTTGTCTGCTGCGTATGGAATCTCAAATGATCGGGGAACCCAAGTAACAGCTATCTCTTTATCCTTAGCGCCGTGACGCTTGAGTGTATCTACGCATGCATCCAGCATCTTTGATGTAATAAACTCATTGAACCTTGATACAACAACACCAAACTTCTTTCCTTCAACAACCATTTTCCCTTCATACACTTTCATCTTTACCCCTCCATGTTTGTTTATTATTAAAAACTAACTACATGCAACAAAATATAAAATATAAAATCCGAAATCCGAATATCTAAATCCTAAACAAATTTTAAATCCTAATTTTTAAAATTCAAAACATTGTTTTGAACATTTGTATTTTGGTCATTTGATATTGTTTCGCATTTCGTGCTTTGTGCTTCGAATTTAATCTTTTTTGTCATTTCATATATGCCTCAGCATATGCCCTAATTTCTCTTTTTTTGTCTTGAGATATTTCTTGTTCTCATTAGTCGGCTCAACTTCAACAGGAATCCTTTCTGTAACCTTTAGTCCATAGCCCTGCAATCCAATAATCTTCTTCGGATTGTTTGTCAAGAGACGTATGGTTTTCAGTCCTAAATCCGCCAGTATCTGGGCTCCAATTCCATAATCTCTTAAATCCGGACGGAAACCAAGCTCTACATTTGCTTCAACTGTATCTAATCCGTTATCCTGAAGATTATACGCTCGTAATTTATTTGCCAGTCCAATTCCCCTCCCTTCTTGAGACATATAAAGAAGGACTCCTTCGCCTTGCTTTTGAATTTCCGTCAATGATTTGGATAATTGATCCCCGCAATCACATCTTGATGATCCCAATATATCTCCTGTTAAACACTGCGAGTGAACCCTCACAAGCACATCCTTCTTATTTTTAATATCTCCTTTTACAAGTGCAACATGAACAGAGTTATCTATTATGTCTTCATAAGCAATGAGCTTAAATTGTCCATATTTTGTCGGTAGTTTTGTCTCTACAATTCTCTTGATAAGTTTTTTAGATTTTCTCTTATATTTAATCAGGTCAGCTATCGTGCAGATTTTTAAATTGTATTGTTTTGCAAATTCAATAAGTTCAGGAACTCTTGACATGGTTCCGTCTTCATTCATTATTTCACAAATCACACCAGCAGGATATAATCCGGCCAGCTCTGCCAGGTCCAAAGATGCCTCTGTATGCCCGGCTCTTTCCAACACACCTCCACCTTTAGCCTTTAAGGGGAAAATATGCCCGGGCTTTGTTAAGTCATCCGGCTTTGTCTTGAGGTCTATAAGTCTTTTTACGGTTAATGCTCTATCACGAGATGATATACCTGTCGTTATGCCTTTTTTTGCATCAACCGATACTGTAAAAGCAGTATCCAGCCTGTCGGAACTATTAGGCACCATAGCGTCAATTTTTAACTCTTTCAGGCGTTTTTCTGTCATAGGAACACAAATTAATCCCCTGCCATGCTTTGCCATAAAATTAATTCCATCAGAAGTTATCTTCTCTGCTGCTATAACCAGATCTCCTTCATTTTCCCTGTTCTCATCATCCACTACAATAACAAATTTTCCTTCTTTAATATCCTCTATTATCTGCGGGATTGTATTAAAGTTATATTTCTTCATATTATTAAATTACCCCTTTATCTTTTAAAAAGTTCATATCTATCTTTTGAGACTTACCTTTCTCAAGTTTAGCAACATGCTTTGCTAAAATATCAACTTCCAAGTTAACAATATCCCCTCTTTTTTTACTGTCCAGCGTCGTAGTACTAATAGTATGTGGAATAAGAGCGACTTTGAAACTCCTTTTATAAACTCCAGCAACTGTCAAACTCACTCCATCAATAGCTATAGAACCTTTCTCAACAATATAGGTCATAATCTCATCTTTTGTTTCTACTTCAAGAATTCTACGAGAGCCAAGAACTGTGGATATAATAGTTCCTGTATTATCAATATGTCCCAGAACAAAATGCCCGCTTAATTGATCTCCAACACGCAGAGGTCTCTCAATATTAATTCTGTCTCCTGCGCGCAATAAACCAAGATTCGTTCTTTGCAGAGTTTCATTAACTACATCCGCTGAGAAATCTCTTCCCTCTATTTTTGTAATAGTTAAACAAACTCCATTAACTGCAATGCTATCTCCTATATTTGAGCTGTTCATGCTTTTTACCATAATGCGGAGCTCGCAAGATTGAGAGCTCTTTTTTATTCTAATAACACTGCCTATTTCCTGAATTATTCCTGTAAACATATATTACCTGTCTGGTATTACCAGTTCGGGTGCCCTTCTATCATTATATCATCTTTAAATCTTCTGACTCTAATATCCTTCATGGAAACTGCATCTTTTATCTTACTTATTCCACTACTCACAAAAGGAACTAATGCCGTCTTTCCACCTATTATTTTTGGGGCAATAAAAGCATAAATCCTGTCTATTGCTCTTTCTTCCATAAATGAGGATATCACTTTTGAGCCCCCTTCAACAAGGACGCTTGCAATGCCTTTTTTACCTAATCTAGCAAGAAAGTCATGAATATCAACCACTTTATTTTTATGCATTTTGCAACATATTATTTCAATACCAATTCGTTTCAATTTTTCAACATTGGATTTAGGAGCTCCTTTTGTAACTACAATAATGGCAGAGCCTTCTCTAGTATCCAAAATTCTTGATTTCATAGGAATCCTTGCACTGCTGTCCAATATTATCCTTATTGGCATTCTATCTGTAATACTGCCGTGTCTTGGTGTAAGACGAGGATTATCTTTAATAACAGTATTTACTCCAATGAGAACTGCATCAGATATGCTTCTTAACCTATGCACAAACCTTCTGGATTTATCATTGCTTATCCATTTTGAATCACCTGTTCTTGTAGCAATTTTACCGTCAATACTCATTGCATATTTAACTGTAACAAATGGCAGCTTAGTTGTTACATATTTGATATAAACCTTATTAAGTTCCTTTGCTTGCTTTTCCATAACTCCGCATACAACCTGAATATTGACCGTTTCTAATGCTTGAATACCTTTGCCATTTACCAGTGGATTCGGATCTCTCATTCCTATCACTACTCTGCTCAATCCACTTTTAACAATGGCAGGAACACATGGAGGTGTTTTTTTATTAGTATGAACACATGGTTCCAGATTTACATACAATGTTCCATGCTTTGCCCTTTTGCCAGCATCTTCAATAGCGCAAACCTCTGCATGATTCGCTCCTGCATATGCATGGTATCCTCTGCCAACTATCTGTTCGTTTTTAACAATTAGCGCTCCAACCATTGGATTAGGAGACGTATATCCCTCGCCTTTCTTTGCCAGAGCTAAAACCAGTTTCATAAATTTTATATCTTCGTTAATCATTTAATTCCTACAGCTAAACTAAAAAAAATCCCGAATTTCTTCGGGATTAAACCAGCTCAAACTTTATCTTCTCCCATCCAGACTATACTGTCGGCTACGGCCTCTCACCGTATCAATTCCGTTTATACCAGAACTTGCGGGCTTTCTTCAATAACAAGAAGATTTACCGCCGGTAGGGACTCTCACCCTGCCCCGAAGACATATCTATAATAGCAAATTCAGTTCCTACATGTCAAGCAATTT
>DAOVKY010000189.1 GCA_030631525.1 bacterium | reverse complement strand
TTGCTAAGGCATTTGCATGCGGCGCGGATGCAGTAATGATCGGTTCCGCCCTGGCGCGCGCAAAAGAAGCTCCTGGCAGGGGATTCCACTGGGGTATGGCAACTCCTCATGCTAATTTACCAAGAGGCACAAGAATAAAAGTAGGAACAACAAGTTCTCTGAAGCAGATACTTGTCGGACCAGCAGATCTTGACGATGGTTCACAAAATCTTGCAGGCGCTTTAAAAACTTCAATGGGTAATCTTGGCGCAAGAAACATAAGAGAAATGCAGTTAACAGACATTATTATCGCGCCTTCTATAAAGACCGAAGGAAAGGTGTTTCAGGTTGCTCAGAAAATAGGGATGGGGAAGTAAGACGACGGACTACTTTCTTTTCTTCTGGCTGATAGATTTCTGAAGGTGTATTATTTTACTTAATCTTTCTTTTTTGACCTGCTGAGGAACATCATCTGCTAGCTTGAATGCTGCTGTTCCCTCGCGTGGAGAATATTTAAACATATAAACTTGAGCAAATTCTATATCTTTCATTGCCAGATATGTTTGGTTAAAATCTTCTTCTTTTTCTCCGGGGAATCCAACAATAATATCCGTTCCAAGTTTAACGTCAGGCATTCTCTCTCTTAGTCTATTAACTATCTCCATATAATGAGACAGATTATATCCGCGATTCATTAAACGAAGGATCTTGTCCGAGCCTGATTGCAAAGAAAAATGCAGATATCTGCTCACTTTTTCCAGATTTGCTACAGTATCAATCAGTTTCAAGGAAATGTCTTTGGGATGAGATGTTATAAAGTGTATTAATTCAATACCTCCTATTTTGTGAACCAGTTCAAGCAAGTCAGAAAAATCAACATTCTCATTCAGCCCTTTGCCGTATGAATTAACGTTCTGTCCTAAAAGTGTTATTTCTTTATATCCTGCGTGAGCAAGTTCTCTGACTTCCCGAATAATATCCTTTGAAGGCCTGGAAACTTCTCTGCCTCTCACGTATGGCACAATACAATATGAACAAAAATTATCACAACCCCTCATTATAGAAACCCATGCAGAATTTTTGTTCTCTCTGGAAGATAGAGTAGGGGAGACGAAAACCTGTTTATCCATATCTGTAAGGTTTATTTTTGTTTTTTGCTCAATTACAGTCTTTATTATTTTAGGTATTTTATGGAAATTATGCGTGCCGCATACAAAGTCTACATTTGAGGAGCGTTTAAAAATCTTATTTTTATCTTTCTGCGCCATACAGCCCATAACCCCGACAACCAGATCAGGCTTATCTTTCTTGAGTTCCCTCAATTCTCCAAGCAAACTATACACCTTATCTTCAGCATGCTTTCTCACAGAACAGGTATTTAGCAGAAAAACATCCGCATCATCCCTGTTCTCTGTAAGCTCATACCCATGCTCCATCAACAATCCAAGAACAGCCTCCGAATCATGCTTATTCATCTGACAGCCGAAGGTTTTAATATAAGTTCTCATTGTTCGTATGCGTTACAAAGCCTGTCTTTGCTTTGATATCTCATGGCAAAGAATAGCGCAGGCTATATTGACATTGAATGAAAGTTTAGCGCCGTTCATTGGAATCCGAACTTTCATATCAAGATATTTTTGCAAACCATGGCGAATACCTTTCCCTTCAGATCCTAACACAATGCCCAGAGGAAAAGGGAAGTTAACCTTGTTTATGTCCTTAGAATCATCAGCCATAACAGTTCCCAGTATCCAGTATCCATAAGCCTTTGCGTCAATTATGGCATCGGAAAGGTTTGTTACCATTGATATCGGCACATAATTCTCTCCTCCTGAGGCAACATGCTGGACTGTTTCATTCACTTCACAAGCCTCAAATTTTGGAATAATAACAGCAAACCTGCCAAAACAGGCGGCAGTGCGGATAATGACTCCTAAATTGTGAGGATCGTTTATCCTGTCGAGAAACAGAAGTGTTAATTGCTTGTCTTTAGAGGAATCCAATAAGTCGGAAAAAGACATATACTGAAATCTGTCTACACTGGCAACTATGCCTTGAAGATCTTTGGTATGTTTGATTCTCTCCAGCCTCTGATGAGGCAGGCGTTCAGAAGGAATAGAATTCTCTTTTATTAATTTTTCTATATGAGACACATTGAAATTATCATGTAGAAAGATTTTTTTTATGGAGCGAGGATTTGTCTTTAATCGCTCAAAAACTGAGTTTTTTCCGTATAACATTGTAGAATTCTTATTTTTCCGCACCTGGTCATTATATCAAAGGATTGGAGCTTATGGTATAATAATCACTATGAATTGCAAAATATATCTGGCTCCTATGTCAGGGGTAACAGACCTCGCCTTTCGGCTTATAAGCCGCAGATTAGGCGCAGAACACTGCTTCTTTGAGATGCTTGATTCAAAAGCTGTAGTTTACGGTAGTCAGAAGAATAGGGGACTCATAAAAACAATTAAGAAAGATTCTCCGATTTCCGCTCAGCTGCTAGGCGCGGATCCTTCAATAATGCTTGATGCTGCAGAACAGCTTACATCCATTGTTGATATATCTTTTTTGGATATAAACAGCGCCTGTCCCGTAAAAAAAATAACAAAAAAGGGTGCCGGCGCAGCCCTGTTAAAAAACAGAGCGTTACTTGGCAAAATCATTAAAAAATTAGTTTCCAAGCTACGAATTCCAGTCACAGTTAAGTTAAGAACTGGTTTTGATAAAAGGGATATC
>DAOVKY010000030.1 GCA_030631525.1 bacterium | reverse complement strand
GCACATTCTTTGAACGCTTTAAGTACTATATTCCTTTCTGTTTGTTCAATGGTGTTTTTTAATCCTTCTGCAATAAGACGCTCTTCGTCTATCTCTATTTCCTGCTCCCGCAGTTTATCAGGAAGACTTTCTATAGCAATTGTATCTCCCTCTTCAAGAACAACAGCTCTTTCTATTACATTTTCCAGCTCTCTTATGTTTCCAGGCCAATTATATTTCATTAAAATCTGCATAACTTCTGGTGACATCTTTTTGCTTTTACTACCAGCTTTCTGGGCATATTTTTTTAAGAAGTGGCTTACCAGCAAAGGAATATCGTCTATTCTTTCCCGCAGAGGAGGTAGCGTTATTGGAATAACACTCAGTCTGTAAAAGAGGTCCTCTCTAAATTTACCATCCTTTATCTGTTGTTCTAAATCTGTATTAGTAGCTGCTATTACCCTTACATCCACTTTAATACTTTTGTTTCCTCCAACCCGCTTTATTTCGTGCTCCTGCAAAACTCTCAGGAGTTTAGTCTGTATCTGTGGAGAAGCCACTCCAACTTCATCAAGAAAGATTGTTCCTCCATCTGCTGCCTCAAATAATCCCTTTTTATGTTCTATCGCTCCTGTAAATGCTCCCTTTACATGTCCGAAGAGTTCAGACTCAAGTAATGTCTCAGTTAATGCTCCGCAATCAACTGATATAAAAGGCTCACTTTTTCTAGGGCTATTATAGTGTATTGCCCTGGCAAAAAGTTCCTTTCCCGTACCGGTTTCTCCATAGATAATAACTGTTGCGTCTGTGCGCGAGATTTTTCTCACTTTATCAAAAACATCTCTAATCGGAAGGCTGTTGCCTATTATATTTTCAAAACCGTATTCAGACTTTAACTGTTCTTTTAAATTTATATTTTCATCAAGCAATTTCCTCTGCTGAAGAGCTTTTTTAATAACAACCCTGATTCTTTCTATCTCAAATGGTTTTGCAATATAATCAAAAGCGCCTAATTTCATTGCTTCAATCGCTGTATCTACTGAAGCGTATGCAGTAATCATCAGAACAACAGCGCTAGTATCATAACTTCTTATAGATTTCAATACCTCTATACCGCTAACTTCAGGCATTTTTATATCAGTAATTACAAGGTCAAAATGAGTTTTTTTAAACATTTTTATACCTTCTTCCCCCCTGTCTGAAGTAGCAACACTAAACCCATCTTTTGTAAGCATTATTGAAAGAAACTCAAGCATGCTCTTCTCATCGTCAATTACAAGTATTTTCTTCTTAGGCATTGTCGTTCTTCTCAGCTACAGGAAGTTTAACTATAAAACTGCTGCCTTCCCCTTTTTTACTAATAACCTCTATTTGTCCGTTATGAGCATCTATTATTTCCCTGACAATACTTAATCCCAGGCCTGTCCCCTTCTCACTTGTTGTTGAAAATGGGTCAAAAAGACTTTTCTTCTCATCAGCAGACAATCCCTTTCCAGTATCAGTAAATCTAACCTCTATCATCTCATCTCTGATATCTGCCTCTATTGCGAGAGTCCCACCCTCAGGCATTGCCTGGATTGCATTAAGACATAGATTCAAAAACATCCGTTCTATCTGTTCCTCATCTACAAGAAAAAACAGCTTATTGTTATTCGAATTATATTCTATATTAATTTCAGGATTAACATCACTCCTGCTTCTTAATAAAATTAAAACATTCTTGATTATTCCATGTATATTGCATCTTTTTAACTTGGGTTTTGCTGGTTTTGACAGATTAAGAAAACCTGTAACTCTTTCATTAATTTTATCAGATTCCCGAATAATTAGTTCCAGCAATTTCTTGCTGCTGCCACCAATCTTATCATCTTCCTTCAGCATCTCAGCAGAACCTCTCAAAGAAGCGAGAGGGTTCCTGACTTCGTGCGCTATTTTTGCTGACATCTTTCCCATAAGAGCTAATCTGTCATTCTGTTTTAATTTGCGTTCCAGTTCTTTGATCGCAGTTAAATCTCTAAAAATAAATATTGTTCCTTCAAACTCTCCATCATCAGTTTTTAATGGGGAAACACTAAAACCCACAGGAAGCAAATCACCATTTTTTTTCTGAACGTTAGCTCCAAACTGCAGGGAAGAGGTGTAATCCTCTATCTTAATCCTGATTTCAGGAAACAGCTCTTTCCAGGCAGTTCCCACGGCTTCCTTTCTTTGATATCCGAGGATGTCTGAAGCAGCCTGGTTAAAATATGATATCATTCCATAGGAGTTAACAGTTATGAGTCCGCTAGCCATGTTTTGTAATATGTTATCTGTAAAATTCTGTAATTCTCTCAACTGTTTGGTCTTGTGCCTAAGATTTTTTGCCAGTATTCCGCTTAATATAGATACAAGATAGAATATTATTGCCCGGAAACAGGCAACATATATAACCACGCTCTTAGGGAAAAATTCAGGATTATACTGCAGAACGATAATTACAAAATAGGTTATTACTGCAAACGAAGTTAATATCAATCCCTCTCCAAGAGGGAGTAACAGACTGCCTGCAATTATAGAAATAACATATAAAAATGTAAAGATACTGTCTATTCCGCCGGAGTAGTAGATTAATACACCAATCCATATTGTATCCGCAATAATTTGAACACGTATTAGGGTATCTAAGTACGCCCTTTTTATTAAAAGAATGCTGTATGCTATGGTCAAAAGAAACATCACAGATATTAGCCAGTAAAAATGGATATTCTCTGCCCGGAACACAAAAGTTCCTATACCGAGCATAGCTGTTACTATGAGAAGCCTTGCGATCATTAACACTTTAAGCCGGGAGACTTTTCCCTGGAAGGATTTGGCTGGCTGCATCTTCTTAGAAACCCTCTGTTACCAGAGTGCTCATCTTGAGTATCGGCAGGAACATGGCAATAACAATGCCGCCTATTATTATACCCAAAAAACAGATCAAAACAGGTTCTATCACAGAGGTTAATCCATCTACCGCAGCATCAACTTCGGATTCATAAAAATCTGCGATCTTTGTTAACATATCCTCCAAAGAGCCTGTTTTTTCTCCAACCGATATCATTTTGACAACCATTGGAGGGAAAAATTCACTTTTACCAAGCGGCTCTGCAATAGTTTGCCCGTCTTTAACACCCATTCCAACGCTGCTAAGAGTTTTTTCCAAAACCTTATTTCCTGAAGTAGCTCCAACTATTTCAAGCGCCTTAAGAATAGGAACGCTACTCTTTATTAGTGTGCACAGCGTTCTTGCAAACTTTGCCAGAGCTACCTTCTTCAGAAGAATACCGAAAATAATTATACGAAGTTTCAATCCGTCAAACCGCAGTCTTCCTTTTTCAGTCTGCACATATTTGCGCAAAAAGAAGAAAGCAACAGCCAGAATTCCCGCTACAATCAGAAAATAATTTTTGAGAATCTCGCTCGTTCCTATAAGTATTCTTGTCGGAAGAGGAAGAGTTCCGCCAAAAGCGTCAAAAATAGTGCTAAACGTCGGAACCACTTTCAATATTAAAACCATAACTATAAGAATAGACATAACAGTAACTACTGCCGGATACACCATAGCGGACTTCACTTTTCTGGCAAGTTTGGCGGAATTCTCAAGATACGCTGCAAGACGGTTAAGTATTTCATCCAATGTGCCGCTTTCTTCCCCTGCTCTTATCATACTTACATAAAAGTCTGAGAACACTTTTTGGTGTTTTAATAGAGCCTGAGAAAAACTTTCTCCTCCCTCCACATCATCTTCCAGTTTTTTAATAAGTGTTTTTAAAGAAGGATTTTCTGTTTGGTCAGCAAGCGTATCCAGCCCTTGAACAAGCGGCAGTCCTGCATTAACCATTGTAGCCAGCTGTCTGCTGAAGAGAATTAAATCATTGGGCTTTATTTTAGAGCTCTTCTTAAATATAGACGCGCGCGTCTTTTGTTCGGTTATGGAGACTATTGTTAATTGGTTAGCGCTGAGAGTGCTAACGAGATTTTTTTCACTTTCAGCAGAATGCGCAGCTTCTATTCTCTTACCGTCTTTGTCAATCGCAATATATTTATATGTTGGCATGCTTTCTATTCTGCTGTTACGCGCAGAACTTCTTCAATAGTGGTTATGCCGCTTTTAACCAGATTTATACCGCTTTCCTGCAATGTCTTCATTCCGCTTTTTACAGCAGTTTCCTTGATCTCGCCGGCAGTAGCTTTGTTCACAATTAGCTGCTTAATATCATCGCTCATCTTTAGTATTTCAACAACAGCCACTCTTCCTTTGTATCCTGTGTCATTACAAAGCTCGCAGCCTTTTCCTTCATATATCGTTAAATCTGATATTCTGGAAATTGGCTGCTGCAGGATACGGGCAAAATTCTCTTTTGCCTTTTCCTGCAGATTGATTTTTTCTTTGCAGTTCTCGCATATTTTTCGCATGAGTCTCTGCGCAGCAGCCATTATTAGGGAAGATGAGAGAAGAAACGGCTCAATCCCCATATCTATTAATCTGGTAATTGCCCCGGGAGCGTCATTGGTATGCAGAGTGCTGAAGACCAAATGACCTGTCAGAGCGGATTTTATCGCAATATCAGCGGTTTCAAGATCCCTTATCTCTCCAACCATTATAATATCAGGATCTTGCCTCAGTATAGACCGCAAGCCGCTGGCAAATGTCAGCCCTATATCCGAGCGAGCTTGAACCTGATTGATTCCTTTTAGCTGATATTCCACAGGGTCTTCAACTGTAATAATATTCTTAGTCGGCGTATTTATTTTGCTTAGCGCGGAATAGAGTGTTGTGGTCTTGCCGCTGCCTGTCGGTCCGGTTAGAAGGATCATTCCGTGCGGTTTAGAGATAGATTCATTAAATATCTGTAGTTCTTTTTCCCCAAATCCCAGTTTCCCAAGATCCAGCGTTAAGCTGCTCTTATCCAGAATACGCAATACCACTTTTTCTCCGAAAACTATCGGCAGAATTGATACGCGAAAGTCTATTTCCTTATTATTCAATACAATCCTCATGCGGCCGTCCTGCGGAAGTCTTCGTTCCGCTATATCCAGACTGGACATAATCTTTATTCTGGAGATTATCGCAGCTTGAAGTTTTTTAGGTGGGGACAGTCTCTCGTAAAGAACACCGTCAATACGATAGCGGATACGCAGCGCCTTATCCTCAGGTTCAATATGAATATCACTTGCTTTTTCCTTAATTGCTTGAGCAAGAACAACATTGACTATTTTTACAACCGGCGCTTCCTCAGTTTCCTTTAGAAGTTTTTCTAAATCTACTTCTTCTTTTTTCTCAGCAGTATCCTTAATATCAATGTCCTTTAAAATCTCTTTCATATCAAAAGACTCTTGATAATACTGGTCAATAGCATTGAGAATATCCTTTTCTGTGGCTATTACAGGATCTATATCATATCCGGTGGCGCTTTTTAAATCGTCTGTAGCAAACACATTAAGAGGATCCAACATGGCAATCGTAAGAGTTTTCCCTATCTTGGAGATTGGAATAATGGAATATTTTTTAGCAATTGTCTTTGATATTGTTTCTATAACCTCTTTTGAAATTTTAAATTTTGAAAGATTTATCGGAGGAATATTTAATTGCTCGCTTAAACATGTCATAAGGACTTTCTCATCAGCAAAGCCTTTTTTATAAATAATCCTGCTTAAATTGCCGCCTTTTTTTCTCTGCTCCTGAAGAGCCTCTTTCAATTGTTCCTCTGTAATTATCCCCCCATCAAGTAAAATTCTTGATAAGTTGTTCTTCAAAGACATAATCATAATTTTTCTTTCTCTTCCTTTTCTCTTGCCAATTGCTTGAAGTCAACATCTGCTATATATTCTTCAGAGGTTCTGGCAGTTTCTTTACGCTTTCCATGTCCAAAATAACGAGTAATAATGTCGTCAATATCCCCTCCGATACTGACGAAGATTCTCACATTGGAGTTAGTGGCAATCTTTACATCCTCAATTGCGGCATCGTTTAGCGGGTCAGCCATGGCTAATACTATGATATTATCCATTTTATCTATCGAAATTAGATGATAATGCCTCATGATTGATTCCGGGATTAACTTGAGTATATCCTGATCAATCTCGTAATTTTTCAAAGGAAGATACGGAAATCCAAACTGAGAACTAAGTGTGTTAACAACCTGTTCCTCAGTCGCAAATCCAAGAGCAACTAATATCTGACCCAGAAAACCGCCTTTTAGCTCCTGAATTCTTAGCGCTTCGTCCACCTGCTGCTCAGTAACGATATTTCTCTCTACAAGTATTTTTCCGAGCCGTTTTCTAATGGTTCTTGGCATAGTATTATCATGGAAACATAATCACTTTGTTTCCTTTTCCTTTCTTAGCCTGCTCTATTGCGCGGTACAATTTATTGTTTAATTCTTCTGCAATATCGCCATCAATGGGGTTGGCAATTATGCCTGCGCTTACAGTGATCTTTATGTCTTTTATTACGCTTTTTGCATCTGGCATAGATTCATTGGCAACCGCTTTCCTTACTTTTTCAGCAAAAGCATAAGCTTCCTTTTTATTAATCTCAGGAAGAATAATGCAGAATATGGTATCCTTGCAACGAGCTACCTTGTCAATATCTCTTGCATTCTCCTTCAAGATACCAGCAATCTTCTTTAGAATCTTGTTCTTGATATTCCCGCCAAATTTCTTCAAGTATACATCCAGATTGTCAACATCAAACCCAATTATAGAACATGGACGCTCATACATAGCTGCCCGCCTCAGTTCTTCATTCAAATATTCCTCATAATATTTCAAGTTATACAATCCCGTTAATTTGTCTGTAATGGTTAAGGAATTGGTTTTTTCAAGCAATCTATTGATCTCATGGCTGAGACTACTTATTTTTGCCTCAGTTTGATAAAGATCAGACATATCCCCTTTAAGCTTTTTTGTGATTTTATCCAGTGAGACGCCTAATTCGTCTATTCCAATCTCTTTTAATTCAGGGTCATCTGCTATTTTGGCTTTTGCCATCATCTTCACTACATTTGTATTAATTTTTTTAATCAGAAACATTAGGAACGCTATAACAACAAGCAAAATAGCTATGCTGACATAAAGCACAACCTGATCCCAGGATAATGCGTATGTGCCTAAAAAAATACATGCGCCTATCAATATCAGCATAATAATTACAAGAGCAACGTTTATAAGAACATGGTGATGAGTATGTCTCTTCATAGTGATATCTCCTTATTATCTTGATATTTTATCAATGTTTAGATTTATGTCCGTCCACTTCCATATCTTGTTTGGAATGCTTTTATCAGGGTCTGTCGCTTTCCATGTTTCATCCATTTCTTTAACCCTTGCTTTCTCTTCTTCTGTTAATTCAATCTTATCTGTTACAACAGTGGGAGTGATAAGAATAATTAGTTCCATCCTTGTTTTCTCAGTTGTATTCTTTTTGAAAAGAT
>DAOVKY010000109.1 GCA_030631525.1 bacterium | reverse complement strand
CAGAATATTACAGACATTGATGATAAGATTATAAACAGAGCGAAGAAAGAGAAGGTCTCTGCTGAGAGCATAGCTAATAAATATACAGACGCTTTTTTTGAGGACTTAAAGATTCTTGGTGTTGTAAAGCCTGATATATGTCCAAAGGCAACTGAACATGTTTCAGATATTATTTCTTTGATTAAAAGGCTTATGGATGCAGGTTTTGCCTATCAGATTGATGGAGATGTATTTTTTGAAGTAGGCAGGTTTTCTGATTATGGCAAGTTATCAAAGCGTCCACTTGATGAAATGAAGCATGGTGCAAGGGTGGCAATAGACAAGCGCAAGAAGTCACCTAGCGATTTTGCTCTTTGGAAAAGGGCTAAACCCGATGAGCCCACCTGGAATAGCCCATGGGGTAAAGGCAGGCCAGGATGGCATATTGAATGTTCTGCTATGAGTATGAAATACCTTGGAGAAACATTTGATATACATTGTGGCGGACAGGACCTGATTTTCCCTCATCATGAAAACGAAATAGCCCAAAGTGAGGCAGCAACAGGCAAGCTCTTTGTTAAGTATTGGCTGCATAACGGGTTTCTAAATATTAATGGAGAGAAGATGTCTAAATCTCTTGATAATTTCTTTTTAGTGAGAGACATACTTAAAAGGTTTAGGCCTCAGGTTGTACGGTATTTTATGGTATCTGCTCATTACCGCAGTCCGCTTGATTTTAGCGACGAAAGCCTCGCTGAATCAGGGAAAGCTTTTGAGAGAATAGAAAATTGTTTTGACAACATTAGGGAAAGTATAAAGGATTTAGATACGCCTCAAAAAAATGCACATATAGAATGGATGAACAAGTTTGAGGAAGCTATGGACGATGATTTTAACACAGCATCTGCTCTGGGAGTTGTATTTGATCTCATAACTGAAATTAATAGCTTGATAGCAGATAAAAATACAAAAATACAAAGGCACAAAGGCACAAAGGCACAAAGAGAAGAATGTATTTCTAATTTGAAAACATTTTGTTCTATACTTGGGATCCTGCCAAGGATAGAGGATAAGGAATTGGATAAAGATTTGCTGGATTTAATTGAAGAACGAACCAAGGCTCGCAGAAATAGAGACTGGCAAGAAGCGGACAGGATCCGGAGCTTGTTGGAAGAGAGAGGCATTGTTCTCAAAGACAATCCGGATGGAACAACCAGTTGGAAGCAATGTGATTATAAAAAGAGATAAAGATCAGATACTTGGATATTTAGAGGACGCTTCCAATTTAGAGGAAGGAAATGCTGATATTCTCTATATACCAGAGACTGAAGAGGAAGTAAAAGAGGCTGTTTGCGAATGCGCTAAAAAGAAGGTTCCTTTAACTGTTTCTGCGGGAGGAACAGGAACAGTTGGAAGCAGAATTGCGCGGGACGGCGCTATTCTTTCAGTAGAGAGGCTGAATAAAATTCTATCAATAGACAAAGAAAACAAAAGAGCTGTTTTGCAGTCAGGTGTGATTATTAGTGATTTTTTGGCAGCATTAGCTCAGCAGGACTTGTTTTACCCTCCATTTCCTACAGAAAGAACAGCTTTTATTGGAGGTAATCTCGCAACGAATGCTTCAGGGGAATATAGCTATTACTTTGGGCCAACACGCAATTATGTAAAAAGGATCAAGGTACTGCTTTCTACAGGCAAGTTTCTGGAGATAAAAAGAGGAGAGATTTTTGCAGACAAGGAGGGAATTATTAGAATAGATGAATTAAGCGTCAAGATTCCTTCTTATACCAGTCCTCAAATTAAGAACGCTGCGGGTTATTTTTCAAAGCCGCGAATGGATTTAATTGACTTATTCATTGGTTCAGAGGGCACATTGGGAGTAATTACAGAAGCAGAGGTTGAAATAATTGATGATTTACAGTCTCGGTTCATAATGGTTATTTTTCTACCTGATGAGCAAAGGCTTTTAGAATTTGTTTCTGAGATTAAGAATAATTCGGACCTGAAACCAGTTTCATTAGAATATTTTGACAAAAACAGCCTTGACTTTTTAAGAAGCGATTTTCAGAGTATACCGGATAGTTCAACAGCAGCTATCTATATAGAGGAGGAAGAAGGAGAGAATACTCTGGATATATGGTTAAACCTTCTGGACAAATATGAAGTTATTGATACATGGATAAGCCAGAATAAAAAGAGGTATCAGGAGCTTATAGATTTTCGGCACAAGCTTCCTGAAAAAGTAAGAGATTACTTTAAAGAGATTAAATCACATAAAATTGCTCTTGATATTGCTGTGCCTGATAATTCATTTAAAGAGCTTTTCTATTTTTACAAACATGCTTTAGCTAATAGGAATATTAAATTTGTTCTCTATGGACATATTGGAGAAAATCATCTGCATCTTAATCTCTTCCCAAGGAATGCGAAAGAAAAAACGATAGTTAATGGTATATGTAACGAAGCTGTCCATAAAGCAGTGGAAATAGGAGGAACAGTGTCTGCAGAACACGGCATAGGAAAGATAAAACATAAGTATTTGGAAGTAATGTATGGCAGGAAAGGGGTATTAGAAATGGCAAGGCTTAAGAAAACACTTGACCCATATTGTATATTAGGGTTAGATAATATCTTCCCGAGGGAATTACTTTAGCACACCATACTCTCTACACGCTTCCACGAATGCATCAATATTCTCCCATGGAACCTCTGGCTCCAGTACGTGCGTAGGGGCAAGAACTAGTCCTCCATCGTACCCAACCTTTTCTACCATATTCTTTACAACATCTTTTACATCCTGAGGAGTGCCAAATGGCATTGTAGATTGTGTCCCAATTGTTCCCCAAAATGAAAGTTTATCTCCATACTTATTTTTTATCATGACAGGATCAATGCACTCAGGCTGTACAGGGTTGAGAATGTCCAGTCCAATCTCAATGAGATCCGGGATAATGACTTCAATATTGCCGTCTGAGTGATACCATGTAAGAACATCCTGATTTGCATCTTTTGCAGCTCTGATCTGACGCTCCAAACGTGGTTTTAAAAATTCGCGCCATATATCTGGGCTCATCATCATTCCTGTTTGAGTTCCTACATCATCTCCAAAACCTATGATATCAACTCCAGATTCGGCAAATTTTCTTGAAGCAACTATATTTTTCTCTGCTATGCGTTCAAGCAGAGTATGTGCTAATTTTGGATTATCATAAAAATTCATCAGCATGTCTTCCATTCCGCGAATTTGCCATGCCCATTCAAAAACATGGCCAGCAAAAGCATACACAGCATAGCCTTTTTTGTGAACACCTGAGACATTGTTATCTAATACTTTATAGCGGTAATTTGCTTCACGGTCTGACATTGGATATTCCTCAATATCTTTTGTTGTTGTATCTGAGCCGGCTAATGGGGAAACATAGTGTGTAAAATGCTCTATTGACCCAGGTTCATGAGCTACACCTAAATCATCAAGATAATAACCTTCCTTGAGGGATTTCCCTTCATAGTATCTGCTGAAATCCAACTTGAGACGAGAAGGATTAGAGCCTATACGTCTAAAATCAAAATCGTAATATTCTGCTACATTGCTAGTTCCTGTTCTCTGCTCAAATTCCTTTTGAAGTTTAGGTGCAAATGAGAATTCAAACGGAATGTGTTCTCCGCCTTGTCTTTTAAGTATTCTGATTATATTTTCTCGTTTTGTCATATGCGTTCTCCAATTCATTAATGTTTCAATAGATTATTGTATTTTAACACTTCTTCTACATCTATTGAAAGCGCGTTAAGCATGATTTTATCTGATTTATTATGGCACCTTCACGTAATATTGAGGGCGGACTGACACTGCAGTCTATAACAGTGGATTCTACTCCAGTTGGTATCCCATTATCATCAATACATAAATCTGCTTTATTCTCAAATATTTTCTCTAGCACCTTAATTGAAGTTGCTTGATGGTTATATCCTGAAATATTCGCGCTTGTTGTAGCAATAGGCACTCCTAATTTCTTTACTAGAAATCGAGGTATTGGATGATTGGGTATTCTAAAACTTATTGTGTTAAATT
>DAOVKY010000143.1 GCA_030631525.1 bacterium | reverse complement strand
TTACGAGTGACGTGCTCTACCAACTGAGCTACGTGGGCATAAAAAAAGTGCCGGGGCGCAGAATTGAACTGCGGACACGCGGATTTTCAGTCCGCTGCTCTACCGACTGAGCTACCCCGGCGAATTAAAGCTTAACTGCTTATTGCACAGTCAGTTGTAAAAGAACAAGTATCCTAAAATTCTTGCCTAAAATTCCGCTTGTGACCAAATAGTGACCAAAATTTGCTTGACACACTATATAGCCCCTGTTATTATGTTGCATAACCACTATAAAAACCCATGTCAATTTACAAACGAAACGGCACCTATTATACAGATTTTTATATTGATGGCAAGAGGTTTCGCAGAAATACTCATGCCAATAATAAACGAATTGCAGAGCTTTATGAGAATGAAGTCAGACACAATTTACTTAAAAGAGGTATTGGCATACCAGACAAGAATCTCAAGCTTTCTGAGTTGATAGATAAATACCTTTCCTATTCCAAAAACAATAATTCACCACGCACACATCAAAGAGATGAGATTTCACTCAGAAATTTTAAAGAAAACGCCAAGGCAATATATCTGCACGAAGTTACCCCTACGCTTATGGAAGACTATAAATCTAAGAGGTTACAGACAGTCGCTGTCCGTACTGTGAATCTGGAATTGGTAACTGTAAAAGCTATGTTCAATAGATCTGTAGAGTGGAAAATGATAAATGAAAACCCTATAAAGTCTGTAAAGAAGATAAAAAGTCCAATTTCAAAGACAATACACTTCCTAGAGAAGTTGGAAATAGAAAAATTATTGGAGAATGCTAATTCAGTTGTATATCCTATTATATATACATTCTTAAAAACAGGTATGCGCAGAGATGAGCTTGTGTTTTTAGAATGGTCAGATATTGACTGGAAGAATAAGCAGATAAAAATTATCAATAAAGAGGTTAGAAATCCTAAGGGTCAAAAAGAACGTTATATTCCAATGGACGATAAGCTAATAAATATACTAAAATCATTACCAAGGAACGGTTCCTCATTTGTATTCTCAACTCCAGAAGGTAAGCCCAGGGTAAACAACTTAAATCGGGAAGTAAAAAAAGTAGCTGCTAAAGCTGGAATAAAGAAAAATATCAATCTTCACATGCTCAGACACTCATTTGCATCTCATCTTGTAATGGGTGGGGTAGACTTATCAACTATTCAAAGACTTTTGGGTCACAGCAGTATTACAACAACTATGATATATGCCCATCTTGCTCCTGACCACCTGAGAGGAGCATTGGACAAGCTCAAATATTAACATTCGGTTTTCTGGTTAATCTCCCTTTCTGTTCAAACTGGTTTAGCCATTTAAGCAGGTCTGACTCTCTAAATCTTACAAGTCTTTTATTAACTCTTAAACAGGGTATTCTGCCCTCAGATACTAAGTTATAGATAGTATGCTTTGATAAAACAAGTTTTTCTGCAACCTGTTCACATGTTAATAGTTTTTCCATATTTAAGCTAATATCTTTTTAATAAAAATTTTCTTTGTTTATTTTTGCCATCTGTTTTTTTATTACATTTAAAGCAGCATTTTTCAATCCACCATGTGGCCAAAAATCATATCCATATGGCTAAAAATTCGTTATTTTATGTTTCTTAATGATAAAGGCACAATTTCTTTGACATTCGCATCTGTATAGTAGTATCATTCAAATATAAGTAAGTTATTAGTCCCGATTTGAAGGGGGAACCCGGACTTTAAAAAAGTAAAACCTTCGCCAGAAACGGCGAGGGTTTTTTGCATTCCCCTTTTTCCCTTTATGGTTTGGGGATAGTGGGGTATAATTGAAAAAATTTGTTGATGTAAAGAGGAGTGATTATGTCTAGTAATGGAAATGGTGATTTAACCTTTGCTTCTACGCTTTGGCAGACAGCGAATAAATTAAGAAATAATATGGACGCTGCTGAATATAAGCACGTTGTTTTAGGGCTTATATTCTTGAAATATATTTCAGACGCATTTGAAGAAAAGCATGAGGCATTGGAGAGTGAAGTTGCCGAACCACAAGCCATGTATGAAATTCTTAATGATCCTGATGAATACAGGGCTGATAATGTTTTCTATGTTCCGGAAAAGGCGAGATGGCAATATCTGCAAAAGAACGCGAAACAGCCAACCATAGGTAAAATCATTGATGATGCTATGGATATTCTTGAAAAGGACAATCCCACTCTCAAAGGAGTATTACCAAAGAATTATGCTCGTGAGGGGCTTGACAAACAGCGGCTTGGAGAACTTATTGATTTAATCGGCACCATCGGTCTTGGAGATAAGGAAAATAGAAGCAAGGATATTTTAGGTCGTGTATATGAGTATTTTCTGGGTCAGTTTGCAGACGCAGAAGGTAAAAAAGGCGGACAGTTTTATACCCCAAGGTGTATTGTTAAATTACTCGTTGAAATGATTGAACCATACAAGGGCAGGGTTTTTGATCCTTGCTGTGGTTCAGGCGGGATGTTTGTCCAAAGCGAGAAATTTGTTAAGGTTCATGGCGGAAGAATTGGCGATATTGCCATACATGGACAGGAAAGCAATCAGACAACATGGCGTCTTTGTAAGATGAATCTTGCCATTAGAAGCATTGACGCAAATATTGCATGGAATAATGAAGGAAGTTTTCTCAATGATGCTCACAAGGATTTAAAGTCAGACTTTATTCTTGCTAATCCGCCTTTTAATGATAGTGATTGGCATGGTGATTTATTGAGAGACGATGTTCGTTGGAAATACGGCGTTCCTCCTGCGGGAAATGCTAATTTTGCATGGATTCAACATTTCATTCATCACCTATCACCAACTGGAATAACTGGATTTGTTCTTGCTAATGGCTCAATGAGTTCTAATACATCTGGCGAAGGAGATATTAGGAAGAATATCGTGGAAGCTGATATAGTTGATTGTATAGTTGCTCTTCCGTCACAGTTGTTCTTTAACACTATGATTCCGGCTTGCCTATGGTTTGTTTCAAGGGGCAAAAAGAATGGTAAGTTTAGAAATAGAAGAAAAGAGGTTTTATTTATTGATGCTCGTAATATGGGAGCAATGATTGATAGGAGACACCGAGAGCTTACCGATGAGGAAGTAAGGAAGATTTCTGATGCTTACCACGCATGGAGAGGTGAGAGCGGAAAATACAAAGATGTTAAGGGATTTTGCAAGAGTGCTTCCTTTGATGAGATTAAAAAACATGGGTATATTTTAACTCCCGGAAGATATGTTGGGATAGAAGAGGTTGAAGAAGATGATGAGGTATTTGAAGAAAAAATGAAAAGACTAACTTCAGAGCTTTCAGAACAGATGAAGAAGGATAAAGAGCTTGATGAAGAAATAAAGAAAAATCTAAAGGGAATTGGGTATGAAATATAGAATTTTTGTTAGCGGGGTTCAAAAAGAACTAAAAGCGGAACGTCTCGCGGTGCAGGAGATAGTTGAGAGCGATGTTTTACTCAAAGATTATTTTAGGGTGTTTTTATTT
>DAOVKY010000186.1 GCA_030631525.1 bacterium | reverse complement strand
CGGCACAACAACAAGCGTGCCGTCTAAAGTCCTTATCTTTGTACTGCGTAATCCAATAGACTCAACAGGGCCGTCGTAGCCCTCAATCTGAACTCTGTCGCCAATCTGAAACGGCTTGTCAATAAAAATCGTTAGCGCGCCAAAAAATTAGCAATACTATCCTTTGCTGCAAGCGCAATTGCAACACCTCCAATTCCCATGCTGACAAGAATGGATTTAATATCGTAATCCATATTGTCCAGGATTACTGCTACTGTTATTATCCAGATGAAAATCTTTGCTACCTTTTGAAGAATAGGCAGTAATTGGTCATCAAGCTTGGATTCTGTCTTTTCAACATAAGGAGCCAAATACTCGATAAAAATATCCACTGCCTTAACAAGGAAATAGGCAACATTAACAGCAATCGCTATCTTTAGAATATGTTCGGCTCCCTTTTTTGCAATTTCAGGGATATTAAGGATCTCTACGATTATTACTATTCCTATGGTATACAGCAGGAACGACAGAGGACCGCGCAGAGAATCTACAGTTTTACTCATGATACGCAGCTTGGAATTCTTGAATTTACTAAACACCTTCTTTAATCTGTTAATTACCATTACATTCAATACCCTGTTTGCAATACCTGCAGCCAGCAGGATGCCAAAGCAAAGAATATAACTGGACACTGAATTACCCATAAACTGAATCTTAAATAAATTCATTAAATTCAACATAATCTATGGATATAATCCTCTTATCTTTATAGCTTCTGCTACTCTGCCTACAGCAAGCATATATGCAGCCATTCTCATATCAACATTCTCTTTTTCGGATATTGTCAGAACATCATAAAATGCCTTTGTCATAATATCTCTCAGCTTAAGATTAACTTCTCTCTTACTCCAGAAGTAACTTTGTAATCCCTGTACCCATTCAAAATATGACACAGTTACTCCACCTGCATTTGCTAGAATGTCAGGAACTACATATATCTCTTTCTGTTTCAGTATACTATCTGCCCCAGGAGTTATGGGACCATTAGCAGCTTCAATAATAATCTTTGCCTTAATATCTTCAGCATTATCCTCTCTTATTTGCCCTTCTAAAGCAGCAGGTATTAAAACATCACATTTCAACTTCAGCAGATCCTCATTCTCTATAGAGTCTGCATTACTATATTTAGCCACTGTACCTGTGTTAGCCAAATGCTCATTAAGCTTTGCTATGTCTAACCCCTGAGAATTATAAATACTTCCATAAACGTCACCAACACCTATAATTTTGCAGCCCTCTTTGTAAAGCAACTCTGCAGTTGCTCCTCCAACATTGCCGTATCCTTGAATAACGATAGACGTATCCTCTATATCCATATTAAAATGCTTAAGTGTATTTAATGTTGTATACGTCACACCTCTTCCTGTAGCTTCTTCCCTCCCATGAGAACCGCCTACAGATATAGGTTTCCCTGTTACCACACCGGGAACAACATACCCCTTATCCATGCTGTACGTATCCATGATCCACGCCATGACCTGAGGATTTGTGTTCATATCAGGAGCAGGAATATCTCTCTCAGGTCCTATCATCGTTATTATTTCAGAGGTATATCTTCTTGCAAGTCTTTCTATCTCGTCTATTGACATTTTAGCCGGGTCACAGATAACTCCGCCCTTTGCTCCGCCGTATGGTATTCCAACCACAGCACACTTCCATGTCATAAGCATTGCTAATGCTTTGACTTCATCCAGAGTAACATCCGGATGAAATCTAATCCCTCCTTTAGTCGGACCGCGATGCGTATTATGCTGTACCCTATAACCAGTAAACACCTCAAAACTACCATTATCTAATCTTACAGGAATAGAAACTGTTAACTCTCTCACGCATTTACTGAGCCTCTTATGCGCTACTTCGTCTAGCCCTATCTTTTCTGCTACATTATTAAGAAGTTCTAAGGCATTATGCCACAGATTAAACGCCATCATTTACCTCCGTTGGTTATTATTCTATTGCGCTTCTTCCTCTTTCTCTTGTTCTAACACGTATTACGTCTTCAACAGGCAATACAAATATCTTGCCTGCACCAATCTGTCCTGTTCTTGCAAGCCTTTGTATTACATCAATTATATCCTCAACCCTTTCCTCCTCAGTAACAATCTCTATCTTCACTTTTGGTAAAAAATTAATAGACTTATCACTTTCTATGTTTTCCAGGTGCCCTTTTTGTTTTCCACAACCACTTACATCAGTGATTGTCATTCCATCAATTGCTATTTCCCTGAAACCTTCTTTTATCTCTTTTAATTTAAACGGCTGAACAATACACTCTATTTTCTTTAACATAGCAGCTTTCTCCCTTTACATTTCCATGTATGATATCAAATTTCAGGCTAATATCAAAGCAGTCCTAAAGACTTTCTGGATAACCTTGCTTTTAAGATTCTATTTACGAGTTGAGGATTTGCTTTGCCCTTTGTCTCCCTCATAATTTGGCCTACGAGAAAACCCAATGCATTCTGCTTCCCGGACCTAAAATCATCAACTGGTTTTGGATTTTGCTGAATGATTTTATCAATTATTGAAACCAGTTTCCCCTCATCTGAAAGCTGAACCAGGTCTTTTTCTGACACAATCTGTTTTGCATCTTGTCCGGTACGCACCATATCCTGAAATACATCCTTAGCAATCTTCCCGCTTACTGTTCCATTCTTAATTAAACCAAGCAATTCTCCTAATTGTTCTGGAGACACATTAAGATTATTAATATTGATCTTTTTATCCTT
>DAOVKY010000203.1 GCA_030631525.1 bacterium | reverse complement strand
GTTCTCAAGATGTCTGTTTTGTTAATGCTCATGGCACTGCAACCAGGGATAATGATAAAGTTGAGGGCATGGTTCTAGCAAGAGTTTTTGGCAAGGATATTAAGGTTCTTTCTACAAAGGGATTTACAGGGCACACACTCGGCGGTGCAGGAGGTTTAGAAGCTGTTTTTACAGGTGCTGCGCTTCTGGAAGGATGGATACCTGCAAGTGCTGGCTTTGTGCATCAGGATGAGGAAATACCTATAAAACCGGTTAGGGAGAAGACGAGTATACAAGGATCTTTTGCTGTTTCTACATCCATAGCTTTTGGCGGCAACAACGCTGCGATTGTTATCGGGAGGGGAGCATGAATGTTGCAGGGATAGGTGTTGTTTTTAGCAGGGGACGAGGAATTAGTAGCTATGATGACGCATTGAAGCATGGATGGGTAAAGCCTGAAAATTCGGGTTATCATGTGAAGGAAGAATCAATAATAGATAAAAAAGCTCTAGGCGGAATACGCAGAGCGGATAGATTCAGCAAAATGGCAGTATTGGCAGCTGTGGATGCTGTAGCGGACAGTGGTATTAATCTTAATAAAAAGAAATCTTCTCTTGGTATTATTGTCTCAACAGCATTTGGTCCACATGTAACAACATTTCGTTTTCTGGATGATATTCTTGAGTATGGCGACAAGAATGCTTCTCCAACCATATTTTCCCACTCTGTTCATAATGCCGCAGCATCCTATATTACATCTGTGTTAGAAAGCCGCGGTCCAACTGTAACACTTACTCAGTTCGCATTCTCTTTCCATCAGGCTCTTATTTTGGCACAAGCCTGGCTTTGCGAGGAACGGTGTGAATATGTTCTTGTTGGAAGCGTTGATGAATGCGGCGCAGTTATGGAATATATTTGCAGCCAAAAATTGAGAATTGCTGGAGATGGCAGAATCAAACCGTTTGATTTTTCAAAAATTCCTGTAGCAGTGCCAGGAGAGGGAAGTGTATTCTTTCTTATGACACGGAAGAAATCTCATAAGAAATATTGTAAAGTAGCAGTCTCTTTAAATGATAAAGGTGTTGAAAAGGATAGACCGGATATGTTTATTCTTGATGCCGATGGTATGACAGGAGACGAGAGAGAATATCGAAAGGCTGCCGAATCGGGTGTTTGTATCTCAGGGTATTCGCCAATATTCGGTAGTATGATGACTGGAACCAGTTTTAATTGTGCTGCTGCTGCGCTCATGCTAAAAAATCAGATGCGTTATGCCTGTCCAGTTCAGGATAATCCCTGCAATATAAATATATGCGCAAAGACTGAACCTGCTCAAATACGAAAAATCAGTTGTATCAGGTATAACTGTGGGCATGAGAAAGCAGTGATTAGATTGTATTTATGAGCGAAATGGCTACAAAAGATATTGAGAAAGCATTGATTCAAGAGGTTGCTACAATCTTAGCTGTAGATTCTTCAACGATCTCTTCAAATGCTCCTCTTCATACAATGGGAATTGATTCATTTAGCTTTGTGGAACTTCTGGTGTTTATTGAAAAAACATTTAATCTAAAGTTAATAGAATCAGGATTAACGCGGGAAAACTTTCGAACCATCCACTTGCTGGCATCATATATCAGCAGAATGAGTTAAGATGAAACGCTATTTAGCCGGTATTGACTGGATCATCCATACAATTAACCATATTAACAAAAAGGAAACTGGCGTTGGAAACATGTTTCAGATTGTCCTGCAACTTGAAGGTGCGCTTAATGAGACAGCACTTCAGGAATGTCTGAACAAATTCATTAAAAAATTTCCGGTTGTAAATGGCGAACCGACGCGAGATTACAATCTTGCCCCATACTGGAAGATTTATTCAAGAAAAAAGATGCTCTCTCCGAACATTAGGACTTACCGCCTTGGTGACAATGCAACATTTAGCAAGGTTCTTTCTGTATTGGAGAGTAGCGTAAACACGTCTTTTAGCAGTATCAGGGAGCATCTTGCATTTCATCTTATCCGTTCAGGCAAAACAAGTTTTCTCGCTGTAGTGTTTGACCATTGCTTATTTGATGCCAGGGGAGCTGAAGCATTCTTGAATATGGATTATTCTCATAGGATTTCTCTCGCAGAATCAGCTCATCTATGTAAGTGGCAAGAAAAATTTGAAGCAGGTAAGCGTGTAAATAGGAAGCTGGTACAATTATCAGAGAATAAATCTCGCTTTTTGCCTTTACGTTCAGTGGTTAACAATCAGGGGTTTAAATTTAAGATAATCTCGCTTGATGAACGTCAGACATCCGCAATTATCGAAACTGCGTATAATAAGGCAGGTTATTTAATGCTTATGCCGTATGCATTAGCAATTTCCATGAAGGCTTTGCACAGCATTTTTATCAAAAGAGGCATACGCACAGGTGATTATATAATTCCTGTGTCTATTGATACGCGTTCAGTAGAAAAAGTTGCTCAAGAGGTTTTCTTTAATCATATGTCCTTTTTCCTGCTTCGAGTGAAAGCAAATGAAGCTGATAGTTTTTCTGTTCTTTTGCGATCAATTAAGCAGCAGATCTATGATCAGATAAAAGCAGACTTACCCAGAGATATTGAAAAAGCAAGTCTTTTGATGCGAATTGCACCTT
>DAOVKY010000053.1 GCA_030631525.1 bacterium | reverse complement strand
GGAGATAACAGCTTCGGATTTTCAATGGATATATTGAAAGAAAACTTTGTACATGGGTTGGATATCTTCGCAGATGTAATAATTGATCCAACATTTTTACCAGACCAGATAAAAAAGGAAAGATCTATTGTTCTGGCTGAAATAAAAGCAAGAAGAGATGAGATAATTAATCTTGGCATGGATATAATGCGTCAAACCATCTATAAAAAGCATCCATACAGGTTTCAGAACCTTGGGACTGAAAAAACTCTCTTGAACATAAATAGATTAAGTCTCACGAATTTTTATAAAACTATGTGTATACCCCAAAATACCTACATTACTGTTGTAGGAGATATGGAATGTAATAAAATTTTTGATTCTTTCACCAAGTATTTTGATAGATTTAATACAAAACACTTTATTCCGGAGATAAATATAACTGAGCCAGCGCAGCAGGAACAGAGAGAGAAGGAGAAGAAAAAGCAGGGAGAGCAGGCTCTGGTTATGATAGGATTTCCGACCATTTCAGCTGATGATCCGCACAGATACACATTTGATGTATTGACTGCGATTCTGTCTGATCTTGGATCGCGGCTGATGATGAATATAAGAGAAAAGAGAGGCTTGGCATATTATGTCGGCTCTTTTTCCAGAGAGGGATTTGATCCCGGAATGTATGTGTTTTACGCCGGAACGATTCCGCAAAAAATCGCAGAGGCTAAACAAGCCATGTTTGAAGAAATTCAATTACTTGGACATGCTTTTGTTAGCAATGCTGAGTTGGAACTCGCTAAGAATAATCTTATAGGTAAACATAGAATTACACATCAGTCAAACAAAGCGCTTTGCTTCTCTCTAGGTATGAACGAACTGTATGGCTTGGGATACAAAAATTTCTATGAATATGAACGCAGGATAAAGTCTGTAACTAAAGAAAGCATAAAAGAAATTGCACAAAAATACTTCGGAAAAAGCGCATCCTCAACAGTTATTGTTAAGCCCTAAAAATGCTTTACAAAAAACCAGTTTGCAGTAGAATGTAGGAAATTCTTAAATCAAGAAGGAGATCTTAAACATGAGGATATCAGACCATATCTCAGAAAAAATGATTTGTTTAGCTTTGGAAAACACAACAAAGGATGGCGTAATAAGAGAACTAGCTGAGTTATTAAAAGATTCTAAAGATGTTACTGATTTTGATATGTTTTTAAAGGATGTTTTTGAGCGGGAGAAATTGGGTGCTACAGGAATAGGCAATGAAATAGCCATCCCGCATGCCAGAACAGATGCTGTGAATAATATTATTATTGCGTTTGGAAGGGTCTCTCAAGGAGTTGATTTTAATGGAATAGATAACAAACCTGTAAAACTAGTTTTTTTAATGGGCACTCCAAAAAAGGACATCAATAAATATCTTCAGGTTTTAGCTCACCTTACAAGGCTATTAAAAAAAGAATCCTTTCGCAAACAGCTTTTAGAAGCGCAGAACGCAGGCGAGATACTGAATGCCATAAGAGAAATTGAGAACTAATTTAGTATGGACATATTATTTTTTATAGGAACAGCCCTGATCTGTGGTTTTATTGGGGGGAAGCTTGCCAGGCTGGTTAAGCTTCCTTCAGTTGTTGGATATCTTCTTGCAGGACTCCTGTTAGGGAATTCCGTCTTTAATATCTTTAGCTTGAAGGTCTTAGATAGAATAAGTATTTTTAGTGATTTTGCTCTGGGAATTGTTGCTTTTATAATTGGCAGTGAGATGCGTATTGGTGTAATACGTAAATTTGGAAAGGGAATTATGACGATTCTTTTTACCTCGTCATTCCTGCCTGTTTTGCTTGTAACGCTTGGTGTTTATTTTTTAACTCGTCAGTTCCATATTGCGCTGATATTCGGGGCACTGGCAGCAGCAACAGCTCCGGCAGGAACAGTCGCAGTCCTGCAGGAATATAAGTCAAAAGGAGACCTGACAAATGCGATATACGCAATTGTCGGTTTGGACGATGGTGTAGCTATTATAATTTACGCATTTGCTGCCGCTTTTGCAAAGATGTTTTTGACAGGGAATTCAATATCTTTTGCCGGGATTGTAAAAGGACCTGTAATTGAAATATTAGGCTCAATTCTTTTAGGCGGATTAATGGGAATTATTCTTGGGTATTTTTTACGAAAGCTGCACAGAAAAACAGAGATATTAGCTGTATCTCTGGGAGGCATTCTATTATGTACCGGGTTATCAAATCGCTTTCATTTTTCGCTTATCTTAGCAAATATGAGTTTAGCCGTAGTGTTTACAAATATTTTTTTATTCGCAAACCGCAGAGCTTATGAGGCGATTAATTTTATTACTACATCTATATTTATAGTCTTCTTTGTCATAGCGGGTGCTCATCTTCAGATAAAGCTTCTTCCTGCCATGGGACTGGTAGGATTAATCTATATTCTTTCCAGATCCGTTGGAAAGATAGGAGGAGCGCATTTTGGAGCTGTAATGGCAGGAGCAAAACCAGTTATCCGAAAATATCTTGGGCTTGGACTGCTTCCCCAGGCGGGTGTCGCTATAGGGCTTGCTATTTTGGCTGCGAAAGAATTTGGCGGCTTGGGAGAAGCAGGAAAACATCTTTCAATACTTGTTATAAATACAATTGCTGCTACTACAATTTTCTTTGAAATAATAGGACCAATAACAACAAAAATTGCAATATCAAAAGCTGGAGAAATAGGCAAGAAAAAAACAAGCCGTTACTAACGGATTTAGGGAGGGAATGATATGTCTAACGGAGTGAAACTCTTATTCATTGTTTTAAATAAGGAGAAGCATTTAGAGGATGTTCTGTCCATTCTTGTGGAACTCGGGGTCAGCGGCGCAACAATCATAGACAGCATGGGATTAGGCCAGTTTTTGGCATATGAAGTGCCGATATTCGCCGGGTTAAGACAGCTTATGGGAGAGGAAAAAACTCCGTCAAAAACAATATTTGCTTTGATTGATGGAGATAAATTCCTTTCCAAACTAGAGAAAATTTTGAAAGAAGAAGGGATTGATTTTACAGAACCGGGTACAGGAATAATGTTTACTGTGCCTGTTAATGAGATTGTAAAATCCGAAGAGGAACTTACTTAAACGTGGTAAACAAAAGAGGTCAAAACATGAAAAAACCATTACATTTTCAAATGAGCGGAAAACTCATAATGGCTATTGGAGCTATTAGTGAATTGCCAGAGATCATTCAGAGCCTGCATAAAAAGAAACCCTTGATTATTACGGACAAGGGGATAATCAAAGCAGGTATTTTCGAATGCATTAAAAAAATTTTGGAAGATAAAAAAATAGAAATTGCGTGTTTCGACGGAGTAGAACCTGACCCAAGGATAGAAATCGTTTACGAATGTTTTGAAATAGCAAAAAATGGCAGTCATGATCTTTTAATAGGGGTTGGTGGAGGCAGCTCATTGGACATTGCAAAGGTTGTTTCTGTGTTAATTACAAATAAAGGGAAAATTTCAGAATATGTAGGCATAAATAACATCCCAAAACCTGGTTTGGAGACAATATTAATACCAACAACTGCAGGAACAGGCAGTGAAGTAACACCGATAGCTGTTTTATCGGACAAAAAAGAACATCTCAAGAAAGGGATAGTCAGCGATAAACTGTATTGTAAAGTTGCACTGATAGATCCTGAGTTAATGACAAGTATGCCTTCGCACATAACTGCCAGTACCGGAATAGACGCGCTGACTCATGCTATAGAAGCCTATACGAACAAATATCCGCAGCCCTTTATTGATACAATTGCACTGGAGGCAATTCGCCTAATCGGGAAGAATCTGAGGAAAGCTGTAACTTATGGGGAAGATATTGAAGCAAGATATAACATGGCTCTTGCAAGTTTATACGGAGGAATGTGTCTGGGGTCAGTTAATACAGCTGGAGTACATGCACTGTCCTATCCTCTCGGAGGAACATTCGATGTTCCACACGGAGTTGCAAACTCATTGCTTCTGCCCTATATAATGGAGTTCAATTTTACAAGTAATCTGGAAAAATTTGCAAATATTGCAACTGCTCTGGGTGAGAACACAAAAGAATTATCTCTCAACGAAGCTGCTGAGGATTCTGTAAAGGCTGTCTTTAAGTTGTCCAATGATATCGGGATAATATCAAAAATGCGAGAGTTGAACATTCCCGATGATGCGATTGATGAAATGGCTAAAAGCGCAATGAAAGTTACCAGACTCCTAAACAATAACCCAAGGGAAATTACAGAAAGTGATGCCAAACAGATATATATAAATGCGTATTAAAAACTTAAAAGGAGGTAAATAGAAATATGACAAAGAAATTTCAGAATTACATTGATGGTCAGTGGGTAGATTCTTCAAATAGCGAAACATTTGAACAAAGAAATCCAGCGAATCTGGATGAAGTTACTGGTGTTTGGCCTGCATCAACTCGTGAAGATACAAAATCTGCAATAGAAGCAGCTCAAAAAGCATTCCTCTCATGGAACAAGCTTCCTGTTGCCAAAAGAGCTGAATATTTTAAGAAAATACTTAATGGCATGATAAATCGCATGGATGAGTTTGCAGAAGTTCTAACAAAAGAAAATGGAAAGACGTTAAAAGAATCAAAGGGTGAAATTAATTCTGCAATAAAAGAGATGGAATTCCAAATCCATGAAGCAGTCCGTTTGTGCGGTCAAACAGTATCCTCCTCAATAGATGGTGTGTTTGCATACAGTACAAGACAGCCGTTAGGTGCTGTAAGTATAATAAGTCCGTGGAACTTTCCATTCAATGTGCCGGGTCGAAAGGTAACGCCTGCATTAATGACTGGAAATACCTGCGTATTCAAGCCTGCAAGTTTAACTCCACAGACAGGCAAGAAATTTGTGGAACTGTTTGTAGATGCAGATTTTCCTTCGGGGGTAATAAACTTTATTACAGGCAAAGGATCTACCGTAGGAGAAGAGATAATAGCAAATCCTGGAATAAAGGCAATTTCATTTACAGGTTCTGCTGAAGTCGGAAGAATGATAAATCAAAAAGCCTCTCAGATAATGGCAAGAACTCAATTAGAAATGGGAGGGAAAAACCCGCTTGTTGTTCTTGGTGATGCAAATTTAGATGAAGCTGTGAAAGCAACTGTAACAGCTGCCTATGCCTGCGCTGGGCAATGGTGCACTTCTACGAGTCGTGCGATAGTTGTTAAAAAGATTGCAAAGGAGTTTATTGAACGCGTGGTGAATGAAGCAAAAAAAATTGTGGTTGGAAATGGATTGGATGAGAAGACAATGATGGGGCCTGTCTGCGGTACTATGCAAATGGAATCAATCTTAAACTATCTCGAAATTGGTAAAAAGGAAGGGGCAAGATTAATACTTGGAGGCAATAGACTGACTGGTCAACAGTATGAAAAAGGCTGTTTCATTGAACCAACAATTTTTACAGATGTTAAACCATGCATGAAGATCGCACAGGAGGAAATTTTTGGACCGGTATTGAGTGTAATAGAAGTCGCCGACTTTAAGGAAGCTATTGAAGTAGCGAATGGTGTAGAATTTGGGATCTCCTCTTCAATATATACACTCGACATACAAAAGGCCTTTACATTCTTGGAACAAACAGAAGTCGGGTTAACACACGTGAATTTAATGACCGCATTTAAGGAACCACTGCTCTCATTTGGAGGCACAAAGGGATCTGGATTTGGTATACCTGAAGCTGGTAAAACAGGTGTCGAATTTTTTACGGAACATAAAGTTGCCTATGTAAAATACAGGTAAATAACAAATAATAAAAACCAAGCTTTTCTAACAATCATCTTAGAGGAGATTTTGATATTATCTTTATTCAACAAAAAGAGTCTTTGTTGAAAAATTAGGATCGCTGGTAGTATTAACCCCCAATTTTCTTAATCCTGCTTC
>DAOVKY010000177.1 GCA_030631525.1 bacterium | reverse complement strand
TATGTTAGCGTGTGTTTATATATCAGCGTTCGGTATTAGCTCGCGGAATATCTCCAGACACTTTTCTCCGCCCCGCATACCTGTGAGCCAATCATGAACTATTGCTATTTTCACTCAACATCCCCCTGAATCCCCCTTCGAAGGGGGAATAGTTTTGCCGCAGGCGGAACTAGGGGGATGTTTTCCAATTTATTAATTACAAGTCCCGTAAGTAACTTAGGATAAAAGTAGGTGGATTTTTGAGGCATAACTTCACCTTTAAGAGATATCTCCTTGATCTGGCTGAGTTTTGTTGGATTTAAGAGCAATAAAAGGTTGTATGAACCATTATCTACCTGGCTGATGCCTTCTTCTTTATCTGCGGTGTATTTTATATTCTTTTGAAGTTTTACACTTTCATCTGTAATCCCAAGTACGTTTTCAATAATTACCTTATGTAGAATTGCAACGTCAAGCTCTTTCCATGCATCAGGTATGTTTGCAAGGGGCTGAAGCTGAAGCCCCTTGTTGAAAGTTAATGCGTAAAATTCTCCTTTTGAGGTATTACCTCTTCCCATATATAGGCCGAATACGTGTTTATCCCTGTTTTTCTCCATATATTCAAACAGATTCTTTTTGTTAGTCTGGATTATATCAAAATAGGCAGATAAATTCTGCTTGAATGTGGACTTGTTAAATTGAGGTATTACCTCTTGAGGTATTACCTCTTCAGGCAGATCTTTTAAGAGTCTGTGTGTTGGGAGAACAACAAGCCCTGAATCATCTATTTCGCATAAATACATCATGATAAAGTTATAAGGTTCGCCCCCTGTATGATTTTTATTTTTTTCAGTCATTTCTTTCTTATAATTAAGCGCTGTTTCATACCTGTGATGCCCGTCAGCGATAAAGACTTTTTTGTCCTGCATAGCGCTAATAATTGTATGAATATCACTTTTGTCCGCAATTGCCCATAGTTTGTGTTTTTCTCCTTTTGTATCTGTAATATCTATAATAGGGGAAAAGGATGTATGCTTTTTTAGTATTTGAGATATTGCGCTCCCATTCTCTTGACACATTGTGTCCTGATACAACCCGAATATTTGAGAGAGGTTTGCTGGACATGCATTCATTAAGTTTAGCCTGTCCTCTTTGGGCGCGCTCAATGTTTTCTCATGCGGCAGAACAGTTCTTGTTTTAAAATCTTCCAGCTTCAGCAAACATATAAAACCTGTTCTTGTTATATCCTCTCCATTAATATTGAAGATCTGCTGGTATATGTATATTGAGGGACATTCGTCTCTTCTTATAATATCAGAATTTAACCACTGATTGAATAGATTGTTGGCAGTGCTATATTTATCACTTTTCCCATCTGCATCAGGCAGTATAAGTCTAACAATGTTGTAGGGACTGAAACTAAGATATTCTTGTTTTTGATCTTCGGGAATTATGTCATACGGCGGCGAGACGACCTTTTCTAGGTTCTGTATTTTTTCTTTATTGTATCTAATGCCTCTAAAAGGCTTGATGACAGCCATAGTAGGTAAAGCGTACTGTATTTGGGAATAAAATTCAAGCATTTTTGCACTTGTAATTTAATAAATGCTAAAGTATATTGAAAATGGAAATGGGCGGAGGCAAGCCCCGCCCCTACAATGTAGAATGAACCCACGATTTAAATCGTGGGTTCAAGGATGTAGGGGCAGCCCTTGCGGCAGCCCTGATAGGTTAATATGTTCAAAATATTAGATGTAAAACAGTTATCCAAAGAAATAAAGAGCATGAAGGTCTCAGCGCCTGAGATAGCCAAAAAAGCAAAACCAGGGCAATTTATAGTGCTTAGAATAGATGAGAAAGGGGAGAGAATACCTCTTACAATAAATGATTTTGATCCAAAAACAGGTAGTATTACCATAATATTTCAGGAAGTTGGAAAAACAACAAAAAAATTGGGAATGTTAAAAAAAGGGGATTTTTTGATTGATGTTGCAGGACCTCTTGGGCATCCTGGAAGAGTAGAGAAGATCGGAACAGTTGTATGTATCGGAGGAGGAGTCGGAGCAGCGGTTATATATCCTGAAGCCAGGGCATTAAAGGAAACAGGGAACGAAGTTCTCTCAATAATTGGAGCAAGAAGCAGACATATGGTTATTCTTGAAGACCAAATGCGGAAGATTAGTGATGAATTATATATTACAACAGACGATGGCTCATATGGAAGAATAGGAGTTGTTACAGACCCGTTAAAGGAGATATTGACAAAAAGAAAGATAGATCTGGTCATAGCTATTGGGCCTATAATTATGATGAAGTTTGTATGTCTTATGACAAAAGAGTTTAATATCCCAACAATTGTTAATCTTAACCCTATAATGGTGGATGCAACAGGTATGTGCGGTTCATGCAGGGTAACTGTAGGGAATGAAATAAAGTTTGCGTGTGTTGACGGTCCTGAATTTGACGGGCATCTTGTTGACTTTGACGAGTTGACAAACAGAAATGCCAGATTTCTGGAGGAAGAGAAGGAGTCATGCAGATGCAAAAAAGACTTCTAATGCCTGAACAGCTTCCGCAGGATAGAATAAAGAATTTTAATGAAGTTGCTCTTGGATATACTGAGGATCAGGCAGTTGCAGAAGCAAAAAGATGCCTGCAATGTCCAAAAGCTCCGTGTATGCCAGGATGTCCCGTAGAAATAGATATTCCGGGATTTATAAAACTTATTGCGGAACGCAAATTTTCCGAGGCGCTGGATATACTGAGAAAGAAGAATAATCTTCCTGCTATTTGCGGTCGTGTTTGTCCTCAGGAGACACAATGCGAAATAGTATGTACTTTGAAGAAGAAGGGGGAGCCTGTTGCAATTGGGAGGTTGGAGAGATTTGTTGCGGACTGGGGGAGGAGGAATGGACGACAGACCATAGACGACAAAACAGACGATAGACCACAGACCATAGACC
>DAOVKY010000218.1 GCA_030631525.1 bacterium | reverse complement strand
TAATCAGTTCTTTTTTCACTATGTTCTCCTGAATAATATTGTCCGTTAAGTGCCGGAGGAGGGAGTCGAACCCTCACGGAGTTTAAGCTCCACCGGATTTTGAGTCCGGCGCGTCTGCCAGTTCCACCACTCCGGCAAGTTCAATTACAGTCTGGCACCAGTGGGCCTGCAAGCTCTTTAAGAAAGAATAGTTTCCCAGCCAAAGTAGGCATAAAACTGGAAGGAATCCAGATGTTTGGCCAGTGTCTTAAAGTAACCCAGAGAGATAATCCCTGCCACATCATTCCCCTGCCTAATGTCCCGTCACATCCACCGATTATTTTATCCGCTTTAAGGAATATGCCAGGGCCAATTGTGTTGGCAGAACATGGAACCAGCGTTGTCCTGCTCTTAAAACTGGTTATTGCGTTCTGCTCTACAGTAAGAGGATGTAGTTTTGCTCCCAATCTGTATTCCTGCTTCTTCCATTCTTCCTCTCCTGAAAATTCTCCTGCAAAATGCGGCTCCCAGAATGCAATATGAAATACTCTTCCAATACCAAAGACAACTACAAACTTCGCTCCTTCTGCCTTGAGTTCTCTTATTTTCTCAGGATATGTTGGAAGCATCACCTTCGTAGCAAAATACCGTTGGTCTTCTGGAACAGTCAGATCTCCGAGCGGCCCGTATAAAGCTTGCTGCATTGCATTCTGAAAAGCCCCTATATTATCAGACGGCAATGTATTTCCATCTTTATCGCTCCATTCATCCATATTAAACCCATAAACATGTTTACAATCAACATTCCATTCTTTCAGAAAATAAACAGCCCATTTATACATTCCCATAGGACCAACAGGCAATATAAACGCTATCTTCCTGCCTTCATCTCTCGATCTTTTAATCTCTATAGCTATTTCATGCCCCATCATAGTATCAAAATCACTCAAGGTTTCGCATGGAACAGGTTCAAACTTCTTGTTCCACCAATCCTGACGCTGTGTAATCGTTTCAGGTGGATTATCACAACATTTATCCAACTTCTTCATATCCCATCCTTGCGGGAAGAAATTCTCTAATAAAGATCCTTTAATCGTACTCATTAAATCCATAATTATTCCTCCTTGTTTTTATATAGGACATTGTTCTTTAACAGCTTCTCTAAAATGTTATCCTGAGGAAATGGATGTCCTTTATGCTGTCTGAATCCTTCGGCATATTCTATGCCAACCTCCTTTCCTCTTCTGCCTGAAAGCTCTTTCATGGTCTCTGTGTATTTATCCATACCATGCTGCCTTTTTAACCATGATCGTTGACTTTCATGTTTCTTTAACATACTTGTTTTGATTTCCATTACATCTTTAATATCTACATAAAATTCGGGATGTATAGAATTGCCGAATCTATCTTTAAATTCAATAGGATCTCCATAGTATAGATATGGAATCTTGGATGTTGCTTTTGCAGGATTTACCAAACCAGTATGATAATTGGGAAATGGCGCATTGAAACACGCATCCCACACCAAATCAGCAGTTATCTCATGGTCTTTCATATAATCCTGAGGAGACATGGTAATAACAATGTCAGGATCTATTTTTCGCATCATTTCTGTAACCTTAAATCTTGTTGGATTATCAAACACAACATGCAAACAAGATATGCCGCAGCTAATGTATTCTGCTCCAAGCAGTTCTGCTGACACCTTGGCTTCCATATACCGTTTTCTGCTCAAGTCTGCTGGAACATACTCAACAGACCCCATATCCCCTGAACCTACAGTTGCAATGGTTATCTTATGCCCTTTTTCCTTCAGCATAGCAAGAGTTCCAGCCATAATAAATTCTACATCATCAGGATGCATTCCAATACCAAAAATCTTCATAATTTTATATTCCTCTCGCCCTATTTTATCTTATGTTCGTATTTTTTACCATCATCCAATTCCACAGTAACACTGTCTCTGAGTATATTTAGATCAATTACCTTCCCCTGCCCATGTTCTGTATTAATTGTTGCATCTATTTCAGGAAAAGATTTTCTCATCTCTTGATACGTGTTTGATTCATATCTCAAGCAGCACATCAAGCGGCCGCATAAGCCGGATATTTTTGAGGGGTCCATGTGGAAATTCTGAGATCTGGCATTTTGAATAGTAACTGTCTGAAACTCCTTAATGAAACTTGCGCAGCAAAGAACTCTCCCGCAATGCCCATATCCTGCAACAATTTTTGCTCTATCTCGTACGCCTATTTGTCTTAATTCTATTCTTGTTTTTAATGTGTGCTCAATGTCTTTTAACAGGTCTCTAAAATCCACTCTATCATCTGCTACAAAGTGAAATATGATTTTATTTCCGTCATGTGTGCACTTTGCGTCTATAACTCTAATTGGAAGATTATGCTTGGCTGCTTTTTCTAAACATATTGCTAATGATTTTTTCTCCTGTTCGGATATATTTTGTATCTGACTTATATCATTCGCTGTTGCAACTCTAATGATCTGTCCTCTCTCTTTAGAGCATATACAATCAGC
>DAOVKY010000068.1 GCA_030631525.1 bacterium | reverse complement strand
GCCAAAGGCTGCGCCTACTAAAAAAGAGCCGAACTTATTTACAGGCTTGCTTTTAAGATGCAGTTTTTTTTCATACTGCAAGAACTTTATATTAAACAGTCCACTGATATGCAGTCCAAATAGAATGACTATTATACCTCCAATAATTCTTACGATTTTCTGTTTAGTAAAAAGATATGTGCCTAAAAAGCTGGCTGAAGCACCCATAAGAACAAAAATCAATGAAAAACCAAGAACAAATAGAATGGTTTCTGTTAGAATCAGTTTTCTTTTTTTGAGGTCTTTATTACTCAAATTAGCTAATTCTTCAATTGATGTTCCTGTAATAAAACAAATATATACAGGAATAAGAGGTAATATACAGGGTGAGAAGAAGGATAGAAGCCCTGCACCGAAGCTCGTAAAAATTTTAAAAATTTCGGACATATCCATACTCTCCTCTTATTTTTAACCAGTGTGAGCATATTGCTATTCTTTGTCAAGAGAAATGTTGAGCATTGACAGGCATGTATTTCTTGTTACAATAAATCTTATGAAGCTGCTTTTACATACCTGCTGTGCACCTTGTTTAACATATCCATATAATGTGCTTTCAGAACATGGAATGAAAGTATGGGCATTTTCTTACAATCCGAATATTCATCCATTTACAGAGTATGCTAAGAGATTAAATTCCCTCAAAGATTATACTGGGGAAAAAGGAATAAAACTGATTATAAAAGATGACTATGCTCTTGAAGAATTCCTGAGGCAGGTTGTATTTAGGGAAAACAATAGATGCTCCATCTGTTATAGAGTTAGATTGGCTGAGACAGCGAAAACTGCAAAATCGGGAAAATTTGATGCATTCTCTACAACAATGCTTATAAGCCCCCACCAGAAACACGACTTAATTAAAAGCATTGGGGAATCAGTTGCAGCTGAGTTTGGCATTAGCTTTTTTTATAAGGACTTTAGAGAGGGATATAGAGAAAGCGTGTCTCTTTCAAAGGGCGCAGGCCTTTATCGTCAGCAGTATTGCGGCTGTATATATAGCGAGAAAGAACGGTATCGGCGCTCTGCTTGACATGGTATAGGGCGTTCTGTATAATCAGAATTCGTTTTTAAAAGATAAGCATTTATGAAAGTGTAAATTATTATGCCTAAAAGGACATATCAACCGTCTGTTTTAAGTAGAAAAAGAGCGCTAGGTTTTCGTAAGAGAAGTTCTACTAAAAATGGAAGATTGGTTCTCAAAAGAAGAAGATGTAAAGGTAGAAAAAGGTTGACCGTATAAAGAATATTAGGATACTTCCTTCCTGTGAAAATTTTTTCTTTTTCAAGAGACGAAAAGCTTAAGAAATATAATCAGATCAAACTTGTGTTCACAAATGGTAAAAAGCATTGTGGAGCATTTGGAAATTTTTATATGAGAACAAATGACACATCAATAACCAGATTGGGGATTGTTGTGCGACTGCCAAAAGCCTTCAAAGGCAGAGCCGTACAAAGAAACAGGGTTAAGAGATTAGTAAGGGAATTCTACAGGTTGAATAAACACAATATAGTTAAAGGGATTGATCTTGTTTTCGAAGTGTTTCTCTCCTCTAGTATGTACAAATATAATGATGTTGAAATAAATGCTTTTAATCTGTGTAAAAAAGCAAGAATATGGCGGCAGGCTTAATGAACAATGAACATATTAAATAAAGCAGCTGTTTTTATTATACGATTTTACCAAAACTATATTTCACCTATGAAGAAGTCTACATGCAGATTTTTTCCAACATGTTCAGAATATACAAAACTTGCCATATTAAAATATGGATTTTTTAAAGGATGTATGTTGGGTTTTCTTCGTTTGATTAAATGTCATCCTTTTCATACAGGTGGGCATGACCCGCTAACTTAGGAGTATCTATGGATAGAAGAACATTATTCGCGATTGTATTGTCTCTTTCAGTATTTCTAATATTTAACCATTATTATAGTTCGAAATTGCCAAAGAAACCTGTTGGAGAGGATATCTCTTCTCGATCTGTCACAGTTAGCTCTGTTCCAGTTAAAGTTGGGAAGGAAAAGCAGAAAGAATATGTATATAGAGAAGAAGAAAAGAAGCCTTTGGTCAAGGAAAAAGAAATCATTGTTGAAACAGATTTAGTAAGGATTGTTTTAGGAAGTTCTTCAGGGACAATTAAAAGTTATAAGATAAAGGGATATAAGGAATCTGAGGTAAAACCAAATACAATTGCACTGAATAGTCAAAAAATAGAGCAGCTCTCCAGGCAGCTTGTCAAAGCTGCCTCAGAAGAGCAGAAAGAGCGTCTTTCGTATCAAAAAGAGGAGGCAGAGTATATTAATGCCAGATTAATATCAAAGGAAAGACAGGGGAAGCTAGAAGCACCGCAAGATATCGAACTTGTGTCATTTTCAAATTATTATACTCAAACCTATCCTCTCCAGACGTGCTTTCAGGCAAAAGGAGAAGTATCTGTTATTAATAATTTTAAATGTGATAGTAGCAGGCTTTTACTCTCAAAAGGAAAACCGGAGGGATATGTTAGATTTGTTTCTCATCTAAAAGACGGCTCGACTATAATTAAAAAGATTCTATTCAGAAATGATGGTTATCTTATTTGTGTAAATCTGGAATTGATAAACAAGACAGATAAGAATATTGAACAAACTAGTTTTTTAATTAGTACCGGCACAGGTCTCAGGTTAATGGATGAACAAAGCTCTGGCAGGGGAAGAGGAGTCCCCTTGCAATCCATATCTTATATAAATGATAAGGTAATAAAGAAGCCGTTTAGCCGCGGACAGAAGGATAGAGATGTAGAGCACTCATATCCTGGCAAAATATGGTGGACTGCATTATCTACGAAATACTTCCTGAATGCTCTAATTCCGGTAGAACCCGCATCAAGAGTTGTTATTAAGAAAAATAAATTAAATGCATTACAAAACTGTGTGGAAACTGTTATCCCAATTGTTAGACCTAATCAGAGTTTTACCTTCAATATTGACTGCTATTTAGGGCCAAAGGAGGTAGACAGACTAGCAAAGCAAAAAGTTAATCTGGAAGCGCTTGCTGACTTTGGTTTCTTTGGAAATCTTTTCAGAATCGTTCATATTCTAAAGTTCTTATACAAAATTACAGGAAACTATGGAGTGGCAATTATTTTATTAACAATCCTGATGAGTATAGTTTTATTTCCACTCACAATGAAAAGCCATAAGTCAATGAGAGCCATGCAGGAACTTCAACCGCAAATCAGTGCGTTGAAGAATAAGTATAAGGACAATGCCCAAAAAGTAAATAAAGAGACAATGGCTTTATACAAAAAAAACAAGGTAAATCCACTTGGCGGATGTTTTCCAATGATGTTACAGATGCCTCTTTTTTTCGCACTTTTTACAACTTTAAGAAATGCCATAGAGTTAAAAGGAACCTGTTTTATTCCCGGATGGATTCCAGATCTATCTTTACCGGACACAGTATTCTACTTGGGAACATTAATGAATAAACCGGGAACATATCCTCTAAACATTCTTCCGATTTTAATGAGTATAACAACAATCCTTCAGCAAAAGTTTACTGCTCAGTCTGCGGATCCCAGACAGGCAAAAATGATGCTTTTTATGCCCGTGTTTATGCTGTTCATTTTTTACAATTTCCCTTCCGGATTGGTTCTATACTGGTTAACCAACAATATCCTCAGCATTGCGCAGCAAGCTTGGATTCGCAAGAAGCATAAATAATTTCATTTCAATTAGCGAATTTAGTTGACGAACTGACTGTATTTTGCTAAATTGGGTCAATTAACTGACTGTATTTAGTAAAATGGAGAGATAATGTATATACCGCAAAAACAGATTGATAGACTCCGCCAACTAATAAAACCAGGAATAGTCGTTGTAGTATATGGCGCTCGCAGAGTAGGAAAAACCACTTTGGTGAAAAAATTTTTAGAGCATGTAAAAGAACAAGTTCTCTTTGTAAGTGGTGAAGATATTGTTGTTCGTAAATATTTGGAAAGCCAGTCTATTAATAAGCTTAAGGATTTTGTAGGGAGCAATTCTCTTTTAGTAATAGACGAAGCGCAACATATTGAAAAAATTGGGTTGAATCTTAAACTTATTGTTGATCACATCCCTGAAGTCAAGATAATTGCTACAGGCTCTTCTTCTTTTGACCTTGCAAAAGATTTGGGAGATCCTTTAACAGGCAGAAAATCTGTTCTCAAATTGTTTCCATTAGCACAGATGGAGATTTCGCAGATTGAGGAGCGGCATGAAACAAAAGCAAATCTGGAATCCCGAATGATTTATGGCTCATATCCGGAAGTAGTGACTATGCAGGATAATAGCAATCGCGAGCACTATCTGCGTGAAATTATCAATTCTTATTTGTTTAAGGATATATTAGAGTTAGAAGGAATCCGACACGCAAATAAATTAGTACAGTTATTGCAGTTGCTGGCTTTTCAAATCGGGAAGGAGGTATCTTTCAATGAACTTGGAACACAATTAGGAATGAGTAAAAATACAATCGAGATATATTTAGATTTATTAGAGAAAGTATTTGTGATACACAGGCTTGGTGGATTTAGTCGTAACTTGCGTAAGGAAATCACAAAGAATCATAGATACTATTTTTATGATAATGGGATTCGCAATGCGCTTATTAATAATTTTAATCCTATCAGTATGCGAAATGATATTGGAGCGCTGTGGGAAAATTACATTATAAATGAACGCATAAAAAGGCAGGAATATCTCTATCGTGTAACTGATTTTTATTTCTGGCGCACATATGATAGAAAAGAGATTGATCTAGTGGAAGAGCGCAATGGGAAATTAGACGGTTATGAGATAAAATGGCAAAGCACAAATATAAAGATTCCTAAGGATTGGCAAACAAACTACAAAGATGCAGGCTTTAAAGTAATACATCGCGAAAATTATCTCAGTTTTATACAAGAATAATGACTGGAAACAATCTTGTTAATGTATCCCAATTGTGCTATATTGATGGCAAATGGAGGATAAAAATGTCTAAGACAGCAACAATCAGAGCTAGAATTGAACCAGACTTAAAGAACAATGCTGAACGTCTGTTCCATAGACTTGGTATTTCAGCAACTCAGGCGATTACAATGTTCTACCGTCAGTCAACATTGCGAAAAGGGCTCCCATTTGATGTAGTGATTCCTAATGAAACCACACGCAAGACATTTGAGAGAGCCGATTCCGGACGAGATCTAATCGTGTGCAAGGATGCAGACGACATGTTCAACAAGCTGGGAATCTGATGCTCACACCTGTCTATACCAGACAGTTTGGGAAAGATATCAAACGAAGTAAGAAACGTGGCAAAAATCTT
>DAOVKY010000132.1 GCA_030631525.1 bacterium | reverse complement strand
AGATTTAATATATAGGCATTGTTATCCTTGTGTCTATAATCTATCCTTACCGCTCTGGCCTTTATTGTTATGCCACGTTCCCTTTCCAGATCCATATCGTCCAGAACCTGTTCCCGAAACAATCTATCATCTATTGTATTTGTATATTGGAGAATTCGGTCTGCTAATGTAGACTTTCCATGGTCTATATGAGCAATTATACAAAAATTTCTAATATTCTTTATTATCATCAAAATTCTCAAATCTGCTCAATGTAATCTTTGCGGATCCAATTGGCAGTTCAAGCTGTAATTGGACAGGTATTTGCCTATCTCCCTCTAAAAACCAGATTATAAAATTTCCCTCTTTGCCACCCATAGTGGGAAACTTTGCGCTGCAACTGACTCTTATTGTATCAACTCTGCCAAGTAATTTACTATCTATTTTCTCTCTTTTAAGCAATAGTTTAACTGCTCTGATTTCATGTTTCGCATATAACTTTATACTATCTGCTTTACATTCTTTATCAAAATAACCTTTTGCCAGAATGCCCAATATATCTGAAACAGGTTCTAACCCAGGCACCCGCAAATCTATTTTCTCTCTTTTTGCAAGTTTATTATCATATTTATCTATGATTATAGGGTCTGTTTGGTTTAAGGGAAAATCTACTACTTCATAGTAATTTTTTTCTCTAATACCTCCAAATCTTCTAATCCTCTGATTAATCGTTTTCTTTAGTCTTAGAGAACTGAAATCAGCCTTTCTAATAAATGATTCCATTCTATTATGCATCATATAGAACTTCTTTATAAATGGATTTTTCTCATCTAAGGAATCTATCTGAAAGACAATACGGTATGAAGGGATTTTCCTATATATCCCTTCTTCTATTAATATCTCAGCTTCTGCGATTTTTATCAACTTAAAGAACGAGAGATGGTAGTTGATATTGTAATGAAATCCAGCGACCTTACTTTCTCTCTTAAATTCTTCAGAAAAACCTGCACAAGACAAAAAAAAGATAAAGAAGAAAACCAGTAGAGACGTATTATAATACGTCTCTACTATCTTATTTCCCTTCATCTTTCTTTTTCTTGGATTTGGATTCAGATGTGGATTTCTTGTCATCCTTTTTCTTGGACTCAGATGTGGATGCTTTTTCTTCCTTTGCTTTCTTGTGATAATCACTGCTTCTATAATCAGTCGCATAAAAACCGGAGCCCTTGAATATTATCCCTGTCCCTTTTCCTATCAATCTTCTGATGACTCCTCCACATTGCGGACATTTTTCCATGCGTTTTTCTGTCATTGACTGAAATAACTCAAAACTGTGTCCACAATCCTTGCATTCATATTCATACGTCGGCATGGTTTTAGCTTTTTGATTTGAATTTGTTCCACATCAGGAGAGTGGGGCTTGCTATGTAAATAGAGGAATATGTTCCCACGATTATTCCAACTATCAGAGCAAAAGCAAAATCGTGAATAACCTCTCCACCCAGATAAAATAAGGACACCACTACAAAAAGAGTGGTAACAGAAGTCAGCACTGTTCTGGATAATGTCTGATTTATACTGGTATTGATAATCTCTTTGTCGTTGCTTTTCTTCATGAAACGCGTATTGTCTCTTATCCTGACAAATACAACTATTGTATCATTAAGAGAATATCCCACAATTGTCAATAGAGCAGCTACTATAGGCAAGGTTATCTCCTTTCCCGTAATAGCAAATGCTCCTATTGTAATAAGCACATCATGCACAAGCGCCAGTATCGCCCCAACTGCGAATTTAAGTTCAAATCTCCAGGTAACATATGCCAAAATACCTATCATAGCAAATAGGATTGCCAACAATGCCTGATTTCTCAAGTCTCTTCCAACCTGAGCGCCGACCATTTCCGTTCGCTCCGCTGTTATATCTATATCCCTAAAAGACCTTCTCAGTAAATTAGCAATATTGTCCTTTACTTCCAGAGGAGTCTTGATAATAAAGTCATTTTCGCTGCCAAAGTGCTGTATTACGCTTTTCCCAAGACCCACATTCTTTAAAACCCTTCTTATTGCTCCTATTGACACACTTGGAATAAACTTAAGCTGTATAAGCTTCCCACCTGTAAAATCTATGCCAAAATTCTTTTCCCCTTTAACAAAAAAGCTTGTCATTCCAACCAAAATCAGTATTAGTGAAAGACTAACAGCTATAAAACGCTTATTAACAAAATCCAGGTTAGGCTTATGAAAAAGCTGCAGCATCTTTATGCTGACAAAACTTCTTCTCCTGCAAAACAAATCAAGAATAAGTCTGGTTACAACAATCGCAGTAAACATACTTGTAAGAATACCTAGTGTTAGTGTTACGGCAAAACCTCTTATAGGGCCTGTTCCAAACTGATAAAGCACAACTGCTGCTATGAGTGTTGTTACATTCGCATCTATAATAGTCCTGAATGCTTTTTGCTACCCGCTCCCAATAGCTGCGCGATTGGTTTTGCGGCTTGTAAGATCTTCTCTTATTCTCTGAAGAATAAGCACGTTTGCATCTACTGCCATACCAATTGTCAATATGATGGCTGCAATGCCAGGTAAGGTGAGTGTGGCGCTAAGAGATGCCAGCGCTGCCATTATTATAATTAGATTAAGACACAGAGCAACTCCTGCAATTAAGCCAAGGAACATGTAATAAATCATTATGAAACAGAATACAATTATCAGCCCAAGCATACCCGCCCTTATGCCCTTTCTTATAGAATCCGCTCCCAAAGAAGGACCCACTGTTCTCTCTTCCAGAATTTCAACTCGCGCAGGCAAAGCACCAGACTTTAGAACAACCGCAAGATCAGGTGCTTCCTGAGCAGATACGCCTGTAATCTGCCCTTCCCCAATGATCCTATCATTTATTGTTGCAACCAACTTTAAATTACCATCAAGCAATGTAGCAAGTCTTTCTCCAATATGTGAGCCGGTAAGCCTTGCAAAAGCCTTTGAACCTTTCCTGTTAAACTTAATTGCTACAATAGATTGATTCATCTGACCATATGTCACATAGGCATTTGTTAAAAGCTCTCCTTTCTTGCTTGACAGAGCAGATTTTGCTTCCAAGAGATATGGCTCTTTATAGGTTGTGCCGTCATTTTTTGTCCTTGTAAGATAAGACAACTCATATCCATCTGGAACCTTTCCAGCTAAAGCCTGTTTAATCTTATCCTTGTCTTCACAAACAAGTTTAAATTCAAGCACAGCCTGACGCCTTATAATCTCTTTTATTCTCTCAGGCTCTCTAATGCCGGGCAATTCTATGATTATTCTGTTTTTCCCCTTAACCGGCATTACAACAGGTTCTGCAACCCCAAATTCGTCTATACGGTTGCGTATAACTATAAGCGCCCTTTCCTGGACATCTTTTGCTTCCTTTCTGGACATTCCTTCAGTATCAACAGCAAGCACAAGATGGCTTCCACCTTGAAGGTCCAAGCCAAGATTAATAAGCTTCTGGGGTAAAAATTGCTTTAAGAATATAGGGATATCGCCGTAGAGTCTTATGCGTTTTAAAATATCATTAACTGCAGATTCTTCCTTAACCGTTGGTAGTGTGAATGTAATGACATTCTCTTTCTCGTCAATCCGGGTAGATAATTTATGTATTTCTTGTTTTT
>DAOVKY010000116.1 GCA_030631525.1 bacterium | reverse complement strand
TCCCATCTTCTCTAAAAATTTGCAGGACTTAATTACTGCGTGATGTTCAATAGATGAGGTAATTATATGATTTCCTTTATTCTGATTGGCATAGGCTGTACCCTTTATGGCAAAATTATCACTTTCCGTGCCACAGCTGGTAAAGATAATTTCTTCCTGCTTTGCTCCTAAAAAGGAAGATATCTTTTCCCGCGCCTTCTCAATTGCCGCTTTGCTTTCCTGCCCAAAGGAGTAGATGCTTGAAGGGTTGCCGAATCTATCGGTGAAATACGGCAGCATCGCTTTCACTACTTCAGGGTCTGTAGGTGTAGTGGCCGCATAATCAAGATATATTTTTTTCATTCATGCTCCCTGTTCTATATCCTTCCAGATCAACTGTCACATAAGTATAACCTAAATCCTTGAATTTAGTTACAATTTTATCCCTTACATCTTCTTTTAATAATTTGGATATTTCGTCTTTGAGAACTTCTATTCTGGCGATCTGATCATGGTTCCTTACTCTCACTTGAGTTACGCCAAATTTTCTCAAGAATGTCTCTGCCTTATCAACTTTGGCAAGATTCTCTTTGGTTATCCTCATTCCATACGGGAAACGACTGGCAAGGCAGGCAAGAGACGGTTTGTTCCATGTAGATAAACCAAGTTTTTTTGAGAGGCTGCGAATCTCATTCTTAGTAAAACCAGCCTCTTCAAGCGGGCTTCTTACACCCAATTCCCTCGCTGCTTTCATTCCCGGACGGAAGTCCCTTGTGTCATCGTAATTTGAACCATCTAAAACATAGTTTAATTTATACTCCTTAGCTAATGCAATCAATTTTGAAAATAATTCCCTTTTACACCAATAACATCTATCAGCAGGATTCTCGGCAAATTTTTTATTAGAAAGCTCATCGGTTTTAATGACTAAATGTTTCACTCTTAATCTGTTCGCAACAATTTTGGCATCTTTTATTTCGCAGGCAGGATAAGTTGAAGAAGTTGCAGTGACAGCCACTACTTTACCATCATCTAATACATCTTTGGCTACCTTAAGCAAAAAGGTGCTATCCACACCGCCTGAATAGGCAATGAGAACACTCTCCATCTCAGCCAAAATTTTCTTTAACTGCAGTAATTTTTTATTCATAATAAATTAAACTCACCCTGACCCTCTCTTGACAGAGAGGGAAGAGGTTTGCTGTTTATTTAAATAACTCGGTAGAAAGATATCTTTCACCTGTGTCAGGGAAAATTGCAACAATAAGTTTGCCTTTGTTTTCTTTTCTTTTACCTATTTCTATCGCTGCCCAGGCTGCTGCGCCGGAGGAAGTGCCGGCAAATATGCCTTCTTCTTTAGCTAGTCTTCTTGCGGTCTTAGCAGCGTCTTCGTTGCTTACCTGAATTATCTCATCCACCAAATCCATGTTTAAAACATCAGGCACAAACCCTGCGCCAATGCCCTGGATTTTATGCGGCGAATCCTTGGGTTCAACAGCAATTGCTTTAAACTCTGGCTTTCTTTTCTTAATTATCTCAGCTATCCCGGTAATGGTTCCACCTGTGCCAACTCCACTGACCAATATATCTATCCTGCCATCTGTATCGCGCCATATCTCTTCAGCGGTTGTTTCTCTGTGTATCTTAGGATTAGCCGGATTTTTGAATTGCTGCGGCATAAAGGAATTGGGAGTGCTCTTTAGGATTTCTTCTGCCTTTTTCACTGCTCCGATCATTCCTTCTTGCCCTGGTGTCAGGATAACCTCTGCTCCAAATAAAGATAGTAACTGCCTGCGTTCAACAGACATCGTATCAGGCATAGTTAAAATTAGGTGATAACCTTTTGCAGCGCAAACAAAGGCTAAGGCAACTCCTGTATTGCCGCTCGTCGGCTCAATAATTGTGGTATCTTTTTTAATAAACCCCTTGCTCTCTCCATCTTCAATCATAGCGACGCCAATTCTGTCTTTTACACTGGATAATGGATTAAATGATTCAAGCTTTGCCACAACAGTTGCATATGTATCTTGTGTAATCTTATTTAATTTTACCAAAGGTGTATTTCCTATTAGTCCGATTATATCATCTGCTATCTTGGACATTATTATTTCGGCTCCTTCTATAATTGACTATGAATTCTATTTATATCCTCTAACAAACTTTTGGTATCTATGCCATACATTTTGCAAATGTCGCCTATCTTTAAATTTTCCATTTCCATACTTGCCATAGGGCAGTGTAAACACGGCAGCTGATATTTAGAAAGCATTTTTTCAGCACCTTCAATTTTTAGTATATCAGCTAATGTTGCGCTTTCATTTACTTCCATTTTTTACCTCCTCAATTTTTTTAATTGCATTAGTGAACAAGTTGTAAATTATCTTGTATTTTTTCTCAAGCATATGCTTTGTTTGAAGGTCAGATTGGAAATGAGACAGACTTACTCCTCTTCTCATCAAGCCTTTTTCAGTAAGTGATAATCTAAACCAGATCCATCCAATAAAATTCTTTACATTTTCTTTATAAAAGAAGAACTCAATCTTATAACCTCCAATCTGTGTTTTCCTGTTTCCTTTACCTCTCAATTCTTCTGTCCCTTCATAGTTTGTAAATTCGTAGGATAAATGCCCCTCGTATATGTCTGATAGCTCTTTTTCTATTTTTGGCCATAAGTTAATAGGAAAATAATTGTCAAAGCTTTGCTTAAATCTGCGTTGATCTATGGGTTTTGCTTTGTATTCACCTTCTTTGGTAAAAAAGTCTGTGTCAATAGATGGAGGAAGAGTATTTAATATATTATAGAAAAGGCTTTGTATGTTTTGAGGAGAGTGCCAGTCCCGAATACTTTCAGGATAATTATCTGATGTTCTAATTTTTTTTGTCAGTATTTTTACAAGATTTGGCCGCGTTATAAGATTTATAATAGTTCTGATTGTATGAATAGGTTCTCTTATCATAAAATCAAGTGTAAATGTCCCTCCGTTACTTGCTTCTCCCATTAGAATGACTTCTATATCTTCTTTTGAAAGTATCTCTCCTCCTCCAGCAACAGCAGCTTCTCCTGTGTCTGTTCTCTTCAATACAATATTAAAGAGACTGCATATTTGCTCCATAAGAGAAGAAGAAGCGTCATTAACTACAATGCCATATTTTTTGTCAGGTCTCTTACGGGGTTTATCTGAAATGTCAAGAATAGAGGTCAATACATCCAATGCAAATATTTTTTGAACACCGGGAACAAAAGGAGAGCCATTTTTATCTATTAGAACTATGTTTTTTCTATCTCCATCCGTATCAAAAACAAAGAATGCAATAATCTTTTTCCCAGATGCTAGCATTTTTTCGAGTGCTTCTTGGGCTTGTTTTGTAGCCTTACGAGTTGGAGCAAGCTGATGATTCATATCTTTGCGATATTTTGAATTTATCTGAGTGATGTTGAATCCCAACGACTCCAGATATTCCTTGTCTCTTCTTGCTCCGCCGTTTGGATCAAGCCCAATCCATAGCTTCATAGAAGATATTTTTGATTTGATATTATCTTTTATACGCTTTATTTCTTGAGTATCTTTAGAGCCGGTTATAATAGAGTCGCAAAGTTCAGAGTAAATTTTCTCAGATTCCTCTCCAAAAACAGATATGTTTCTAAATATCTCCTCAATTCTCTGAGAGGACACATCGTTGAGTCCAACTATGATGTCTCTTATTACAGCTGGGTTAGTCAACTCGGATTCATATTTTTCAATAAATGATTGCGCAAGTCTAGCGGATAATACCCTGCCATCGGAAAGCCCGAGTTTTAAGCCATTATATCCTACTGGATTATGACTTGCGCTTACATATAAGAATCCATCAGCAGTTTCTCTGGAATAGGCAGCAATTCTTGTAATAGGTGAGACAAATATATATTTAACGTCTACATTGCACCAGATGAGAGTTCTTATTGCGATATCACAAATAGCAGGTCCAGTAGGACGTGTGTCTATA
>DAOVKY010000002.1 GCA_030631525.1 bacterium | reverse complement strand
TCCCACCAAATGATGCCCCGATTTCTGGTAGAGATAGGTCTGTCAACTCCCTTGATATATACATAGCTATTTGTCTTGGTAGAACCACATTCCTGCTTCGTCTATTAGATGTAAGGTCAGAAGCCCTTATTTTAAAATAATCTACTATTTTTTCTTTAATAGAATCAATATTTATCTGCCTATTTTCATTAAGATGAATTATATCCTTTAAAGCAGTATTAGCAAGGTTTATATCAATCTTTTCCCCGGTTAGAGAGGCGAATGCGATAAGCCTAACTAGCGCTCCTTCTAATTCTCTTATATTTGCTTTTATATTATCTGCAATAAGGTATGCAACATCATTAGGCATAGATAGTCTTTCATGTTCGGCTTTTTTCTGCAATATAGCTATACGAGTTTCAAGGTCAGGAGGTTGAATATCTGTAATCAATCCCCACTCAAATCTAGAGATAAGGCGGTTTTCCAGAACGGGAATATTTTTTGGAGGTTTATCACTTGATATGACTATCTGTTTGTGCGCGTCATAAAGGTCATTAAAGGTGTGGAAAAATTCCTCCTGCGTACTTTCCTTACCAGCTATAAAATGAATATCATCTATTAGAAGTATATCAGTGTTTCTATATTTTCTTCTAAATTGATTTATTTTTCCATTTCCAATAGCGTCTATAAATTGGTTTGTAAACTTCTCACTGGATATATACACGATCTTTTTCTTTGGATTTTTACTCATAACAAAGTGACCGATTGCCTGCATTAAATGCGTTTTTCCCAATCCTACGTCTCCATAGATAAATAGAGGGTTATAAGCTTTTGCCGGAGATTGTGCTACAGCAAGGGATGCCGCATGTGCAAAACGATTGCTAGAGCCAACCACAAAGCTATCAAAGGTGTATCTAGGATTGAGTACGCTGCCCATGCTGGAAGTATGTAATTTGTCTTCAGAGATAATTCTTTTAATAGTATGAGCTCGTTTTTGTTTTGGAGTATATTTAACATCGGGTGTAGTAAACTTAATAGAAGCAGATTCGCCTGTAACGCTTGTAATAGATTCTATGAGTAAATCTATATATTTTTCTCTTAACCAGCTTTCAATAAAATCACTAGGCACCTCTAAAACAAGTTCATTTTTAGCAAAGGATACGGGCTTTATTGTTTTTACCCATATTTCAAAACTTTGCCCTGTGGATTTTTCCTGAATATACTCAACCATTTCTTGCCAAAGAAGTTCTGGGTTCATGAAGTTATCCACAAATATATAAATAAAGAAACCATCATAACTACAAAGCCTTGAAAGTATAGAAATTTGGATGTCTCATTTTTAAACATAATTCACCTTAAAAGACTTAACTTATTTGATAGCAAGAAGTTAGTAGAATAAAAAAACAAAACAAGTGCTTGGCTAACGTCAACACGAGTGCCGCTCATATAGAAAGGGCACATAACCGCACAAGAAAAGTTATCCATAAGTTATCCACAATATACATCTAACTAGGTAAAAAGAACGGACAAATTCTATCAGAAAGATATTTTTCGGGCAAGTGTTTTCTCTGTAAGTTCCCAGTAAAGCACGTCATTCCTGCAGATTTTTAGCAGGAATCCAGACTCTCAATCCTCAACTATTTCCTGCAAAAGCCTTTTCCCCAGTACTTTTTTATTCATGGCTGTATAGGCTTCAGCAAATCTAACGCCGCACTGAGCGCCTCTATAAAGGGAAAGAGCTAATTTTGTCTCTCCATAATGCCACAAGGATATTTCCTTATTCTCTAAATAGTTAATATTAATTTTACTTTGAATGACAGCGCAACTCTTTGCAGAAGGCGAGCCTGCGTATATTTCTCTGCCAAAATAGTCAATGGTCTCTACAGTTTCTTTAATTACATCACTAATATCTATGTATGTATCCGGCTGAAATGGATACTTTGGATAGACTTCATAACTATACATCTCCATTCCATAAGAAATATGTTTTCCTCCCAGTAATTGGTTTGCACTAAATACAGCGTGCTGGGTGATTTCTCCTACAACCGCATGATCAGAAGGCTCCCTTTCAAAACGATTATGAAAAAGGGTAATATCTGGTCTTACATCAAGGATGATTTCAGCCATTTTCTTTAGGCTCTCCAGATTAAAAATTACAGATTGATATCCATATCCAAGAAGCCTTTTCTCTACCTTCATCTCCTTTGCCTTATTTAAGACTTTTGCCTTAATTTCTTCTTCCCTTCCTTTAGTTGTAGACCATGTAGAATAATCAGTGGCGACATTAACCAGAACTACTCTATGTCCTTTTCTTACTGCTTTAATAATTAAGCCGCCTGCCCCAATTTCGCAGTCATCCATATGCGCACCAACTACCAATATTGTCTTTTTATCCATTTGATTCCTTTCCAGAGCTATTTTTTAGTTAGTCGTATCATAATATTTCATCATCCCTCACAGTGCTTTTCCCTGTGATTCAGGATTCTTTTAATCTTATTCGTAAATACTTCTATTTCTTTTTCTCCTTCAAGAATCCCGATTTCTATTTTGATCTCCTTAATTTCACCAGGCTTCAGAAATGGGAGAAGTTTATTTTTTCGAAGAATACTTCTGCTTTCACATCTCACATTGCAAGGCTCTATTCCTACCACATAATCTCCTTCTCCCATCATCTTCCATTCGGAGAGGTAAGGTAAATTTTGAATGCCAAATTTTATGTAAAGTCCCAAGCCATTACACAAATTCTTGTTGATCATAGCAGCGTAGGCGTAGCCGGCTTCATCCCCAGTCATTCTATGGAGATAGTTTTGTTCTTTAAATCCCGCAATAGGGTCGCTAAATGTATTCATCTTATCTATGCCGGATTTTGAGATATCATCGCAGGGCTCACTTTTAACTGCTGAGAGCATAAGTTTGCTGGCTTTATCTAAAAGTGGAAATCCTGCATTTATGTGATAAAGAATAGTAAAGGGAGATTCTTTATATCCAAAATTTTCCACAGTATCATTTATATTCAAAGACTTTGCACCTATTTTAGTAGATATGGTACGGGTCAGCCTAAGTTTGTCACCAAAAAGTAAAGCCTCCTCCGCAATCCCTGAAACCTCTAAATGGTAGTCATCTCCTTTCCACTCCGACTTATCGCAGATCTGTCTTGCTGGGGTATTGCTGTAGCGTCCATGTAGGCCAATCACCTCATCTCCGTCTATGCATGGCGGGCCTAGATAAGTCAATCCACAAGTTGTAAGAAGACCTCCAAAAAAGGTTCTAAGCCAACCATATCCCTCTGGTTTGTAAAAGGCAGGGTTTACTTCACCATTAGGCGTATGATAGACAAGGTTTATCCCATTATAAGTAGCACGAGAAATATCCAATCCTCTATCCAGAAGCACAGTAAAACAAAATCCAGAACCTGTATTAAAATCAACGGCTCTTGTCCCCTTAGAATTTCCCTCTAAAAGTTCATAATGCCGTGTTCCGCCTATTTGTGTAACATTTCCAATTCTGCGTTCAAGCTCTTTTTTGGTAATGGTAAAATGTCTATTTTTAATTATCACAGTTTTTACTCTTTACAAATTTCTGTATTTCTTCCACGTATCAATAAAAACACTGGTATTTTCCCACGCATTTTCCGTATCTTCCCGTACGTTATCTACAGGGGATAAAATATACCCCCGGTTTTTACCTAAAATTTTTAAAGCCTCAATTACAGCCTCTTCAGTCTCTTTTTCAGTGCCAAGCTCAATTGTTACTGCTCCACTCACTCCTCCCCATATTGTCTTTTTTCTGTCTGCAAACTTCTGCTTTACAATATTCAGATTGGTGCCCTTGCCCTCTTTCGGATCAAGACCGATCAGGACATCAATCCCCGTATCAAGAATATCATCAAGGATTGGAAGAAACGCGCTTGTTACAATATAGCCGTATTTTTTCTCTGCCTGATGAACGAGTTCTACTTCTCTTTTGAGTGTAGGAACAATGATTTTTCTGTATGCTTCCGGTGTCCAGAATTCTGTTGTTTCATACCATCCTCTCCGCCAGATAATGTCAGCATCAGTTACATCAAGATAAATCTCAATTTGTTTCATATTCCACTCATGGATAATGTTGGCATACTCTCTTATTATTTCCGGCTTTGATATAGAAAGCACCATTATCTCCTCATAACCCGACAGCCAAGCCATAGCGTCACAACCCATAACCCCTGCATCAGAATGCATGATCTTAGCATCTAATGCCTTCCATCCCCCAACCTGCAATATATTATGTTGATCTGCAATTTTCTTTGCCCACCGGGCGCTTTCTTTCAAGGCGTTTATATCCTTATCTTTAAAAGGACCGAATATGTATTTGAGTTTTTCCAGGTCTTGTTCCGGTTTCACAAGTATCTCTTCTGCGCGTGTAACAATCCAGTCATTTAAAAGAGGAAAATCGCCTTGCTTCGGCCATCCTTCTCTCTGCTTCACACGCCCGGTTAAAGGTCCCTTCGGTGTATCAATCCTTCGGCAAAAGTATTTGGCATTGTTCTTCTCCTCCACCCATTCATGATATTGCGCATCAGGATGAAGAGAATGCCGTAAATAACCTGTATGTATATATGCATCAAGCCCCAATTCAAGCTGTCTTTCCACAGCTTCCTGTTCAGTATTGCTTGTGCGGTACATATTAAAAAAAAGCATAAATGAACAGGGAATATAATCAACTTCCTTATATTCCAACGCTGCCAGCATTCTTTCTTTTGAGGTCATTTTTGATTTTTTTCCCATATCATATACTCCTCATTCATGTTTCTGAAATTATTTAAAAAAACTGTGGAAGTAAACTCCTTGAAGCAAGAAGCAATTCATCCAGCATTGCTTCCGCTTTTTCCGGCCAAATAGCCATTTCATCTATTAACAAAGCTTGCAGCGCAAGGTTGCGATCTCCTTTTACTGCTGCGTCAACAACAAGCTCCTGCCATACAAACCGTTTTTCCAATATACCCTTAAGGACTAAGGGCGCCTCACCCATCTGCACAGCGCGTACACCTTTAGAGTCAGTTACTGCTTCCACCTCTACTTCTGCAGTTCTGGGAAGATTTGAAATCGCATAATTGTTTGCAATGTTCGCAATACAAACCTGCCGTCTGCCATTTGCTATGGCGCTGATAATAGCTCCAACACCTTCGCCTGTAATTGAATTGTCAATATTTTTAGGCAGTTTGGTCTCATCCAATAGCTTCTGATAGTTTTTGAAAAACTTTGCTCTCACTTCCTTTGAAACAGGTTTTGCGCCTGGCATAGGCGCTGTTTCCTCAGATACAAACTCTTTGGCGCTTTTTGCTAAATCATAGGGCAGTTTGTTATATCCTCCATTCACTTGGGTGAGGAAAGGATAGAATTCAATAGTATGGTCGTCTTCCGGATAAACAATATGATATCCGTAAATCTGTGATAATCCGGCGCAGAGTTTTCCCCCTTTTATTGCCTGATCTTTGCGGACACAGCTCATCAGTTTTTCGCGCATATCCTTTCCCTTATGCAGGATTTTGGTAAACCAGTAATAGTGATTAGTGCCAATCCATATACACTCCAGTTCCTCAGTCGGCACCCTAAGAATCTTTGCCGCATGAGAAATCCCGGCCTGCACACCATGACAGATGCCGATCACAGTTAAATTAGTATACTTATGCATTGCACGGCAAAGTACTGCCATAGGATTTGAATGGCTTAATACAATAACATCAGGACAACGTTTTTCCATCTCACGGCAGATCTTCAGATACGCTGGAACTGAACGAAATGCCATCATCATTCCAGCCGGGCCGCATGTGTCGCCAACGATCTGATGGATTCCATATTTTGCTGGAATGTGTATGTCGGCGCTGTGAAATCGCGAGCCATAAACATCTTTTGTGATTTCAGCGCCGCTTCCGCCAATTGAAGCAACAGCAAAATCCGCGCCGTCAACCGCGTCCGCAAGGTCAATTGTAGAACGTATCTTGAAACTAGCGCCAACAGTCTTTGCCAGGCGCTGGCCCATAGCAGCCATTCTTTTCACTTTTTCATTATCAATGTCATAAAGCACAATCTCCGAGCCTTCCAATTCTTTATTCAATAATAGATCAGGTAATAAACGCCTGAAATAAAGACTCCCGCCGCCAAGACATACTATTTTCTTTGCTCCCATAATAAAATTCCTTTCTCTTTCTTGTTTACCAGTCACGACCTTGTAGGTCAATATCTCCATTTGGAAATTTTTCTTCAGCAAGTTCCTTAAACATAGTGATATTTCTCGCATCAGCCATCATAACCTTCTCGCTTGTTTTGATCCATCCAAGAGAAGCGTAAAAGCGCTCAAGCTCAGGTACGCAAAAAAGCAGACCATAATAAATATCTCTCTTTACTGCTTCATTTATAGCCTCTATCATTAACTGACGACCTACTCCTTTGCCGCGCAACTTACCTGAGACAGCTAAACTCTGAATTCCTGCAATTGTTACAAATACATTATCAACCTTGATCTTTCGCACTACAATGCCAACATAGCCTGCAACACGATTATGTTCCCGATAAACTAATGAATAGACAGGCGCTGAACCATGCCAATACCGCGTATGAGAAAATACTTCTCTATCTGAGGGGAAGCACTCGCATAGTAAATCGCGAACAGCAGAATCCACATTCTCAGGTAATGGTTCATTGAATTTATGTATTTTTAGATTATTCATAGCTTTTTATAGTCATGCTGTTACTTGAAATGAACGAGGGTATACTTACAGAAATTAATCCCTCTTTGCTAATTTCTACCTTCAATATATTATTTTCCATTTTATACATTCGCCCTCTCTCCAAAATTATTCAATTGCTTTTAAAGCATTGCTTTTAAAGCTTGGTTGATTTTTTTTCTTTTCAAAAGTATTTTTTCTTTGTTATTTTCTTCAATAGCGCTATGGAATTCTTCCAGTAAGATAAAGATTTCAACAAGTTGAGTTTTTTTGGAAGGATATTTTTGTTTTAATTGTTCAAGTCGCTCCTTAAAATCGTTATAGACCCTTGCGTTCTCCTTTTTAGCTTCTCCTGCCAGTAGAATCTGTTTCTTTTCCCTTAATACCTCTTTCCCCCGCCGGTCTGAAACAGAAAGCGCAACTTCGTACGCGCCATCTCTTAATTCTTTTGCCGGAAAAGAAAATTTTTCCTCTAAACTATGTTCAAAAGAGATTTTCTCATTAAATCTTCCTATCTCTTTTATCTTCTTTCCTTCCTTGAAAAGAGAGAGCTTTCCGCTTAATTCTTTCTTCTCTAAAAAAGCGCTTCCCAGTTCCACGGTAAATCTTATTTCTTCATCACCTTGAGAAAAAGAATCCTTGGGCAAAGAAATATGCGAAGCTAAACCTTCTTTGAAATTACCTATACCGGCGATTCCTTTAATTAGAAAAAAGTCTACATTTAAAGAAAGCGCTTCTAAAGGTTTTATCTCCTTCTTTAAGGCAAAGAGTTCAAAGGTGTAGCCGTCTGGCAACAGACAAACATACACTGTTTCCACCTCATCAAGAGAAAAAGAAGTAATATAGGCTACCTTTTCTCCTTTATCGCAGCAGGCAGCCCATGGTTCACTCGGCGAAAAAAAGAACTGAGCTTTCCTATCGTACGGAAGGATTTTCAATCCTTCTTTTGTCGGGATAAAGAATGTATCTTCTTTATCCGGTATACCTCCGATACTTAACATAGGGTGAAGAGTTAAAGAAAGACGCTTTGGAGTTTTACTATAATTATACTCTTTTATCTGTAATTTCACTTTAGCTTCATTCTTCTTAATAACAATAGATTTCTTTAGCAAAAGAGATACATCTGAGAAAGAGCTTTTAACCGGTTTATCCATCGCAAGTGAAATCTTTACCTGTTCCCTGTTCTCCATTATTACTCGATAAGAGAATGGCTGCTTGTAAAGAACACCTGGGTATCTACCTTCATGCTCCTTTATCCCTCCACCGATAATACACTTGTGAGTGCTGACAAGATGATTAACCTTTTCAGGAAGAGTAATATATTCACTTATTCTTCCTCCTTTTTGGGGAATTATCTTTAATTCTACCAAACCATTTGAAAGCAGAAGGTCAGAATCTTGTTCCTGAAAAGAGCAGGCAGAGAAAATAGGTGCTTTTTGTGTTTCTCTTATCTCCATATCTATACCTTCTGGATAGATAAAGATTAATGAGAGACATTTAACAGAAAAAGATGCTTCTTTAAAAAAAAACACGTATTCTTTACCTGGCTCTACCTTCCTTTTTTGTTTCTCATCTCCTTTACTTACTACAAGAAATGCCTCTCCTGTCCGGTCAGTTAATGGGACTACATAAGATTGAAAGAGGTAACCTTTTATCTCCCTGGGCTCCTGTGTAAAAATATATCCCTTATAGGGAAGGCTTGTTTGAGAAGCAGTCTTTTTTCCTCTTTCTTTTTTTTTAACAGGTTCTTGTTTAAGAAGGGAAGTTTTGTTTCCGAAATTCTCTTTCAGTTGATAAACCCTGCCGCTATGAGATGGAATGATGCCCTGGAAAGAAGTATATTCACCGTCAAAAACAACAGGAATTTCTGCCCCTAAAAGGTAGTCAATAATTTTGTGATTACCCCTTACTTTTAAATGGAACTTGTTTATTAATCCCTTGCCTTCAGGGTAAGCGCAGACAAGATAATCTTCTCCTTCATATTCCCATTCTCTGATCAAAAGCTTTTTATTGGAACAGATGTATTTAGGTATTATATTTGCTTCTTTGAAGATTTCTCCCATTATTATTGTGAGGAAGTCAAACCCTTTAGCATCCAAACCAATAGGCGCTCCGCTGACTATAACTTTACCTTTTCCTACGGGAACAGACACTAAAGCAGGTCTCCCATCCTCATATTTGATAAGAACTTTCCCTTTCTCAGGAGAAAAGAGTGAAGGAGAAAAAGCGAATTCATCTCTCCTAAACTTATAAAACTTATCTCCTGGAAGAATAATCGCTTTTCCTGTTACAAAAGAAGCTGCAATACCAGCTTCTTTAAAGAGAAAGTTGCTGGAGTGACCGTAATTATCAAACTTTCCGGATCTGCCTTCCAATAAGACGTTGCCGCCTTTCTTAACATACTCCACCAGCAATTTCTGGAGTTCCTCTGAAAGATAACCAGCATGCGAAACAATCAAGAGCCGGCATTTAGAAAGGTCAGCGCCTTCTAAAACAGCTTCTTCGTCAATCACCCTTGCTGGCTGATGCAGTTTTAGCATTAATGAGTAATAGTTTTCTACTCCTACATAGTGAGGTGAAGAATAACGATTCGTAGTCCAATCCGCCTCATGAACACGGCTTGTATCTGAAAAGAGAATTCTTACTTCTGTTTCGTTTCTTCTCCTGCCGTCTAAAAGGATATGGTCAAATTTTCTGAAATCAGAGACTAGATTTTTCAGTTCCCAGCCGTAGAGTGTAGGTAATCCTGTACTATCCACATAATTTGCTTCAAAACCATACTTTGACCAGAACCAGGCGTTAATTCCTACATGGCCGCCGCTGACTTCCTGCCAGAGTTGTCCGGATAACTTTTTTCTACCTTTCAAAATATCAGTTTCACTCATATAAAACCCACTCCATTCCCCAGTAACCACAGGTTTGCCGCAATTAAGGTCAAAATATATCCATTCCTGTTTAGCGGGAAGTGCAGTTCCGTCTATTGCGTTGACATCCATGTATTTAGTCGCTTGGTAGAAATTATTTCCGCAATATGGATATGAAACTGCTCCTGTAGAAGCTGCAAGGACAGAAACAAGCCTTTCAGGATCATATTTCTTGAAAGTTTCATAAGTAAATTTGATAATGGCAAGATGTCTTTTCTCCCGATAATTTGTCCAGTCTTCCCAGTTAGAATGTTCTGAGACGGTTTTTGGCGGTCTGGTCAAGAGTTTAATATCTTTAAAATTCTGATAATTGGTTTTCCACCTTTCAGTTAAGTTTTTAATATCCTTATACTTGTCCATTAAATGACACTGGTACTCCTCTTTTGCCTGTTCTCCCCAGAATTTATTGTTTAGACCGCGTTCACCAAGCATGACTTTATGGTCTAAAATAGGGCGATTTTTAAATTGAGCGACATGACTGCGTATATTTTTTTCAGTACGTTCAAAATCATAAATCTGTCTCGGTGTTTCTGTTACCTGTCCGGTTGATATATTTAAAACTCCCTGGGCAGGAAATATATGAAATAAACGCCAATAAGACATAGAAGGGCTGATTTTTATGCCTGTTTCTCGTATGCTCTTCTTTATTTCCGGGTCATTCAAGAATGGAAGAAAATTGTCAGGCCTTGCATTTAAAAACCAGTTGTTTACTCCTAAATCTTTACAAGTTTGGAAAAATCCTTTGCGTAAAGTATATAAACCGCCGTCAGTCCTATCTGCCGTAACAGGCATTTCGCCCAGAGGGCTTGTTATCTTAACTTCCTCCGGATACCTGATCTGATTAATCTCTTTAGCCAATTGTTTTTTTATAGTCTGAAAATTATTCTTTTCTTCTTCTATCCTTATTAAAAGTTTCTTTCTTCTTTCACCTTGCTCTTTTGAATCTGAGCTGGAAAAGAGAAGGGAATCTATTTTCTGCTTCTCAGCCATAATATAAGAAAGAGCGCTTTCACAGGAAAGCATCTTTTTCTTTAATTCTTTAAACTCTTTTTTATTCCTATAAAACTTTTTAAATGTTAAGTCCCTTAACGGATAATATGTTTCAATAAAAAGCCTGCCGAAACTGCTGACTTCCCTATGAAGAGTTAGTAAATTTTGATAATAGGAAGGTTTTTCTTCTCCCGGGAACTTTGCTTCGCAGAGTTTCAGAGATGTATAAAGAACATCGCCGGCAATATCCGTGTTCAGCAAAGACGCGCCTAATTTACCAAGAATGATCAGGGTAGAATCATTATACCAATTATTGTGGTAGCGATAGGCTATAAAATCAGCAGGTTCTCCGCTTGGCAGGAGATAAACAGGCAAAATAATGTTTGCGGCAGTCTCCACATTTCTCCCGCCACACAAATCAAAATCACGTATTCCTCCTGCACGTTTATACACATGTTTATACATATTCATCTTATCCGGAAGACCGTATTCCCCAATAAAAGGCCCTGTGACAGGAGGGAGTTTACTCTTTAGATAAGGAGGCAAGTCCGGATTTATCTTTAATGAAGTAAGAAGACTTCTTTGGGCTGATTCCCAGGGAAGAAACCTTATTTGAAATTCAATTTTTCCGCGCTTCAAATCAAATCTTTTGCCAATGTTAATGTTCCATGTACCTTTCTCCTTATGATAAACACGAGAAAAACGGGGAATACTACTGATTATTACATTCCCGCCTTCAGCAAGAAAATTAAAGATAGAATATGTAGCCAGGAAAGGAATATAATCATTTAGTGGCAGGACAAGGGTATCAAACCTGTTTTTTGTTAAAAACTTACTATCTGACATCTCTTTTGCATCAGCAACGGTTGTCTTCAGCCCAAGTTCTTTTAAATGCTCCTGGTACCAGGATAAAGATTTTGCGCTTTTCCCAGTAGGGAAAGCCTCATCCCAGAAGATTACTATCCTTTTATTCTGAATAGACTCTCGCCCTCCTGCCAAAGATATACCGGAAAAAAGAAAACATCCTGACATCATTATTAAAACAAACAAGCTACCTGCCTTACCTTTTACTTTCATTACCAATCTCCTTTTTTGTTAATGCCTGTTTTACCTGAAAATGTCCTCTCTGTCATTGCGAACAAAGTGAAGCAATCTCGCCTTTTAAGATTGCCACGTCGCTTACGCTCCTCGCAATGACATTTTTATATTCTTTTGTGCCGGCTTGCCCTGAACCGAGAGAAACTCTGGTTCGGGGCTTGTTGGCATGAATGTTTCATCATAACTTCAAACCCGGGTTAAAGAACAGTTTCATCCTTAACCTCATCCTTACGCTCTTTTATAAAAGCATTCATCTTCTTCTCTTCGCCAATCCGGATATATCCTCTTTTTCTTATCTTAGTTATTTCTTCCGCCAGAGAATTTAATCCCTCTGAAAACACTTTTTTCTTTTTTTCTTCAAGAGAATCTAAGCTCTGGTATATTTCCCTCAAAGATTTTTCCCATGAAAGAATTTTTTCTTCTGTTCTCTCTTTTACAGGAGCCCATCTTCTTTCTATTTCTTCTTGATAAGCCTCTTTCGTAGGAACTTCCCCCTCTATTTTAAAATTATCAAGATATACTACCACCCTTGTCCCTTTTTTTCCGTAAAGATAAACAAAAATACTGTTCAGACGAGCGCTCAAATTATCCCCTGTTACTCCACAAAAACCCTTTGCTATACCATTAACTGACTTCTTATTTAACTTTACCATATCTCCCTCTACCAGCTTCCATTCTCCATTCGTGGGGCCTAATTTGGAAACAAACATGGGAGCGCCGCCGGTGCGAAGATACGGCACCATATTACAAAAGTTTAAGCTAACTCGGCCAGTACTTTGCTCTCCCACAAGAACACGTCCGGAAAAATTAAGCTTACCTTCTATAGGAACCTTCTTTGAGTGAAGAGGAACTAATGCTATGACGTAACGGCCTTCATGGAGAGTTATATCAAGTTTAAAAGACTTTTTGCCTGAAAATGCCTTCTCCTCTGTTAAACCCTTAAAATTTACCGTGTGTTTAGCGCTGCAAGTTGTATGAAAGTCTACTGGATCCATCTCTTCAAAATCCTGGGTGTAAAGAAACGGCTCAGTTGGTAACTCTGCTGCTTCTATCGCCTTAAACACAGAAAACAAAAATACTACACTTCCCAAAACTACTAAAATCTTCTTTAACATAACAGCCTCCTTTTTTTACTTTGCTAATTTGTTATAGTTTAGTTACAAAAAGTTGATCTTTTTCAACTTTTTTGCGTTTTTACTTTATATGTAGAAACGCCACGACAATTCAAGCCCTCTACCACCTCCTTTCCAGCTTTATTGACAAAGAATTATTTTTAAATTTCTCCAAACAATTAATGCCGCTGCCCCCAACCATTAAAACATTCGATGATTAATAGCGATTTTACATATCAATTAAAGTCGTCTTGTCCATAAATCTCACTGTAGTATTTTTCTGTATTAAGCCATTCTACATGACCATCAGCAAACTGACAATTCACTCCTCCTGAATGACGATCACAGAACACCGGACGAGCAGGATCAAATACAAATGGAACATGAACAGATCCATAGTAATATTCTGCGTCACCCCCTGTACAAGCAATGGTCTGGTTACCATCAAGTAAAAGTATAATTTTAGATGGAAATCTCAACCGGTGAAGCTTACGTGGTTCACCTAAATCCCAAGAATCATCCCCGTGTCCAAATTCGCAATTCCAGAGATAGCTGCGCCTAACCCCCTCCATATAGACATATAAATTAGAGCCTTCAGTCTTGTCAGAAGGACAGTTCCATAGTTCAGGCTTGATGTAACCATTTAATTTTAAAACAGCAAAAGCAGTCGTAGACGCCCCCCCATGTTTAGCCGGAGGTAACCATCCATCATAGTCCTGCACATACAGCATTGTACCAAAATTAATCTGCCTCAAATTACTCACGCATTTCATCCTTCTCCCCATCTCCCGCGCGTTAGTAAGAGCTGGCAAAAGCAGTGATGCAAGCAGGGCTATGACGGCTACTACGACCAAAAGCTCCATAAGAGTAAATCCGGCCGACCTGCTCCCAGACTTGCGAATTTTATTCAACATAGTTATACTCCCCTCTCTCGTTACATTAAATCCTAAATTCTAAACCCAGAAACTAATTATTAATTTTAAATTTCTAATTTTCAATCAATTTCTAATTTTAGAATTTCTAATTATTATTTTTTTATTCATAGTTGAGACAATTTTTGCGAATATCAATGTTAGCTCCTGAGCCTCCTTCCATAATTTTCTTGTCTCTTCTTTAACCTCATCGCAAGCTTTTGTTAGCATTCTTAACCAATATTTTGTCTCTTGAATTTCTTTTTTACAGATATGAATTTTATTCTTGAAATCTTTCTTTGAACTTGCACCTGTTGCCTCGCAGTAATTTGCTCCAGGACTTGTGCCTGCCCTTATCAATTGAGAAATAATAGGCAAGGTTATTGTATTTTTTGGCACTTTCTGGGCAAGGACGATAATATCTTCACCAAATTTTGCTGTTCTTTCTTCCAAATCGTAATTCATAATTAAAAATTAAAGCATTAAAACTTGATTAATAATTGAAAATTTAAAATTAGAAATTTTGCTCCGTTCCCTCATCAGGAAAAGCCCTTTCTGCTACCAACAGATTCTCTTAAAACCAAATTTGTTTTTAGAAAAACTTGTTTCTTTTTTCCTTTAGGATTCTTGATTCTTTCTGTTAAAATCTCGCTGGCTATTTTCCCCATCTGAATTTTGTCTTGAGCTACTGATGCCAGAGATGGGGTTAAATAGGAAGACACATCAAGATTATCCATTCCTATTACTGAAATATTCTCAGGAATTCTAAGTTTTGCTTCTTTCAGAGCTTTAATCGCTCCAATTGCAAAAGCATCACCCATGCAGAAGACTGCTGAAAAATTCTTCTTTTGCAGGAGTTTTTTCATTCCCTTGTATCCTATGTCAAAATCATCGGAGGCAGATTCAGGATTGGCCGTCTCTATTAATTCTCTATTTATTGTCATGTTATTTTTACTGAAAGCCATTTTGTATCCTTCCAGAACGTCTTTTGCTGTGGAAATATTTGCATCTTCGGTTATATAGGCAATTTTGTCATGACCCAATTTGATAAGGTGCGATACTGCCTCATAAGCTCCTTGTTTAAGATCGCTTGCCACAAAGTCTGTTTCCAGTTCCGGTATATATCTATCTATAAATACTAAAGGGAATTTTTGTTGAAGAAGGTCATTAAAAACAGGAATATTCTGATTGTTTTTAAGAGGAGCAATTATCAGCCCATCAACTTTTCTTTCCATGAATAGCCGGATGTGTTTTCTTTCCTTCCTGAAATCACCGGCAGAATAGGAAAGCACTATATCATATCCGCTTTCAGAAGCAGACTCTTCTATTCCCGGTACAACCTCTGCAAAGAACGGACTTCTTACATCAGGTATTATTACGCCAAAAACCATAGTTGCCCCACGGACTAAATCTCTTGCAATCCTGCTGGGTATATAATTCAGTTTCTTAGCAGTCTGAAATATGGCTTTTTTAGTTGCCTGACTTATAAAAGGATTCTCTTTCTTGTTCAGCACTTGAGAAACAGTGCTGACAGAAACGTCAACTTTTTTTGCTACATCCTTTATTGTTATCATTATATTTATCGTTTCACGTTAACTATTTTATATTATGACAATAATTTTATTTCCTGTCAAGTCCTGTCAAGTTTTAAATTGGAAATGGTAAGATACATCCTTTTAATGAAACTGCATATTACGAGCAATATGCGCCGGTTACTGTTTTGCCTGAGCGGGACAGTCTCTCACAAATTATTTATACTTCGGCAGCATTCTTCCATGGGCTTCAATCATATCATCACAAAGATTCCTTATCTGATCAAGCGTCAGTTCGCTTGACATATGCGGATCCATACTCAGTGCTACGCTCATGTGTAATGGCTTTATTTTTCACAAGCTTGTCGCGTTGCTGTTCCCATTGTTTGATTTGATCTTTACAGCGTCGCGGATACTCGTCTAGGGGGATATTAAACTGTTTGATCAACTCAGGGTATTTTGATTTAATAAAGTAGGGAACGTATTCTGCAGTATGTCCGGAGTTATACCTTCTTTATTTTTATCTATTCGTGAGAATACTACGCATTTTATCCAGAATCATTTTCTTTGCAGCATTTCCATATTCCGGATTTGCTTCCTTTGCATGTTTGCAGTACCATTTATTCTCAGACAATTTGCTCATATCCACTCCCTCAGGACAAAATGCCATCATCAATGATGTTTCCTGTAAACCTGCATGATCTATTGGATACTTCTTCTGCGTTTTTTCATCCATAAACGGGTAAAACTTAATCCAGCTAAATGGATCAGTTCCTGCTTCATGTTCAGTATAATAATTCTCCATACTGTTGCTTCCCCACCATCCTTCGCCTTTTTCTTTCTCGATGAATTCGAATATTATCTGACGCGCAGCTAATTTGAATGCCAGATCAGTGGGCATTCCTGCACTAAAGTTTTCACTCTGGTGATGAACAAAAATATGAATATTTCTAAAACCAATTCTCAGCAGACTTCTAAACAACTCTCTTCCAAAAGAATTTAGAACATCTGAATCTATCTGCACTGAGCCGTTATTTCCCGGGGGTTCAACAGCATAGCTAGCCGCTCCGTAATAAAACGGCGGCAAAACAACCATATCCATTTCTTTTTCCAATAATTCAACAGCTTTAACAACAAGAAGTGTATCAACTCCGGTAACACAATGCTCTGCGTGATATTCCAAAACACCTACGGAAAGTACAACAGGCCATGATTCTTTTATTGCTTTTCTTATTTGATATGGAAACATCATCTCATATCGCATTTTTAACCTCCATTTAAATTTCTATAATTCTCATTTCTTTATCAGACATAAGTTCTGCGCCGTCTTTTGTAACTCTGATTCCATTTTCCCATCTAAGTCCAAAATTATCCGATTGAAGGAACGTATCTACCTGAAATGTCATATTTTCTTTAAGAAGATATGTTGAATCAGATTCCATCCAGGGACGTTCAACCTCTATCATACCCAGGCCATGACATGGTCCGTATAAAAGATTCTTTTCGCATCCCTTTGATTTCACAAAATCAAAGAACTTGTTTACAACATCTTTTGCTATAACTCCTTCTTTTATGAACTCTATTGTTTTGTAGTGCGCTTCAAGCCCAACTTCTACAAGCTTTCTCATTTCGTCAGACATCTTGCCTATACATACAGGTCTTCCAGCCGATGGCGAATATCCTCCAACTCTTGCGCCTATACATAGCTGTATCATATCGCCTTTTTCTATTTTTCTATGAGTAGGTCTTCCAATGGCATTATTTGTTCTTTTTCCTGAAAGAACATAGGTTGGATGTGCCTCATATTCTGCACCATTCGCATACATTGACGCTTGGGCAATGCCGACAATCTCTAACTCTGTCATACCAAGTTTAATGTTATTAATTATTTCTATAAGCGCTAGTTCAGATATTCTAAATCCCTCTTTAAGAAGAGCAATTTCATTCTCGCTTTTTATAATTCTCATATCAGTCATTATGTCATCAGATTTTATAATCTCAGCATCTGGAGCAGCCTTTCTGATAGATTCATATACTGTTATCGGCATTATTGGATAACCTATTATGCCAATGCGCTTGACTTTCTTGCCATTAGATGCTTCTTCGAAAACAGACTCAAAAGAATCTATTTCTATATCCGGATAACTGGGCTCTGCTGATTCTCTGTACTCGAGAATCTTTCTGATTTTTTTTATCTTGCTTCTTCCTTCAGCAAATGTTTCGCTTTCGGGCCCTATTAACAGCATTAAATCCCCTTCTGCTGGTATTAGCACTCCAGCTGTTTCAAATATAGGCCAATAGTCTGATAAGTATCTTACATTCGCAAAATCTGCTTCGTGGCTGTGGACTATTGCAATATCCAAGCCATTTTCTCTAACTTTCTCCTGCACTTTTTTTTGTCTTTCTTTGAATTCAGAATCAGGTATATCTTTTATCATTGTTTCTATCCTCTCTATTTTTGTTTTAATTTTTTACATGACTTTCTTATAACCAATTCTGTATCAAGTAGTACATGAGTCCTTTTACTCCTTAAATCAGAATGCTTATTTTTAATATCATTAAGAAGAATTTCTGCTGCTCTTCTCCCGATTTCATAAACGGGCTGTCTTATTGCTGTAAGTGGCGGATTTGTAAATTGTGAATATTCAATGTCATCAAATCCACATATTGAAATATCTCGAGGGACATCTAATCCCTCATCCTTTATAGCAGCTATAGCTCCCATACCCACAGCATCAGTTACAGCAAGTACTGCAGTAGGCCTCTGTTTAAACTTGAGCAACTCCTGCATTGCTTTATATCCATCGTTAATCCTGAGTCCACTTTGTGTTATATAATTAGATGTATTTTTAATTCCTGCATCTTTTAATGCCTGAGAATAGCCTTGCATGCGCTCTGATTCAAGCCTGCCCATTATATGAGCTATTCTTCTATGTCCTAAGCTCAGCAAATACTTTGTTGCTTTATATGCAGCTTCAAAGTTATTTATGCCAACATAACTTAATGGTGCGTTCAGTGGGAACCTGTCAATAAGGACAATTGGCGCTTCTATTTTGGAAAGTTCCGAAAAATACTTTTTGTCCAGAGTGGCAGAAGCAACAATAATTCCCTCTACCCTCTTCTCTAATAGCGTATTTAAATCCTTTTTTTCCTCATCTATAGATTCATCGGTATTGCAGATAAAAACGCTATAATCTTTCTGGTTTACAAAATCTTCAATTCCTTTGGTAACTGTTGAAAAGAAGGAATTTGTTAGATCAGAAACTATAATACCTATTGTATATGTTTTTTTTGAGAAGAAACTTTTTGCTATCATATTAGGAACATAGTTTTTCTTTTTTGCAAATTGCTTAATTTCTTTTCTGCGAGCTTCACTTATCCTGGGATCATCCTGCAAAGCGCGGGATACTGTAGAATGATGAATTTTAAACTGTTTTGCAATTTGTCTTGTGGTTATGCCCATAACTTGCACCTAGTTGCATTGTAAGCTGAAGAAAATGACATGTCAAGAGAAAATTATTTATTTTCCTTCTTTCTCTCTCCTTTTGTGTTCTTTGATAGGTTTTTATGATATATTTATATACATGATTAATCCGTTTAAGGTAATCCATAAAGACAAAAATAGCAAAGCAAGGATTGGGAAACTTATTACTTCTCATGGCGAGGTAAGTACTCCTATATTTATGCCTGTAGGTACGCAGGCAACAGTAAAGACCTTATCTCCTGAGGAGCTTATAGATATTGGCGCAGAGGTGGTTCTTTGCAATGCCTATCATTTGGCTCTGAGGCCAGGGACAGAAATCATAAAAGAAGCCGGAGGCCTGCATAAATTTATGCATTGGGATAGACCAATACTAACAGATAGTGGAGGATACCAGATCTTTAGTCTTGCAGATTTAAGGAAAATCACTGATGAAGGAGCCAGGTTTCAGTCACATATAGATGGTAAGGAGATTTTTCTAACGCCTGAAGAGGCTGTCAGGATTCAGAATGATCTTGGCGCAGATATAATAATGACCTTGGATGAATGCATCCAGTATCCATGCGGGTATGATTATGCGGAAATTGCCATGCAAAGAACGTGTAAGTGGGCAAAAAGATGTAAAAAGGCTCATGCTGATAAGAGACAGCTTTTATTTCCTGTGATTCAGGGAGGAATGTATAAAGATCTGAGAGAAAGATGCGCAAACGAATTAGTTGGGGAAAACTTTTTAGGTTATGCTATTGGCGGATTGAGTGTAGGAGAAGATAGGTCGTTAATGTACGAAATTGCCAAACATACGCTTGATTTTATTCCTGAACACAGTGTTCGTTATTTAATGGGAGTGGGAGAGCCTCGGGATCTATTGGAATGTATAGGCATGGGCATTGATATGTTTGATTGTGTGATGCCTACACGCAACGCGCGAAATGGCACAACGTTCACAAAGGAGGGGAAACTGGTTGTGAGAAACGCAGAACATGCAAGAAACCACGGACCCATAGATGCTGAATGTGGTTGTTATACATGCAGGAATTACTCCAGGGCGTATATTCGGCACTTACTTAACACAAGTGAAATTCTAGGGCTCAGATTAACCTCTATTCATAACCTGTATTTTCTAATGGAACTTATCAGAGATGCCAGAAAGGCTATATCTAAAAACAAGTTTTTGGATTTTAGAAAAGCGTTTTTAAAGCGGTATGCATATGCAGAAAAATCTAAAACCTAGTTAGATTAACGTAATGCCTCAAGTGCCTCCCCAACAGGTTGAGTTAATTCGACTTGACGTGTCGAAATTTCATGGTATAATTATGATAAATACGGATTTGATGAATATTTACGGAGGATTATATGGAGATTAAGCGGGTAAAGGAATTGAAACTGCTGAAAGAAAGGCTGAAAGAGAATCCTGTTGTTGCAATTTTAGGACCCAGACAATGTGGAAAAACAACGTTGTCCAAACAATTTTCACGGAATGTTTCAGAAGAAGTTCACTTCTTTGACCTTGAAGATCCACGTCATTTGGCCAGACTCGAAAATCCTACATTAGCACTTGGAAACTTAAAAGGTTTTATAGTTATTGATGAGATACAAAGAAAACCTGATCTTTTTCCCGTATTACGTGTTCTTGCTGATAAAAATTCATCGGCGAAATACATTATACTTGGTAGTGCCTCGCGCGACCTTATTTCTCAAAGTTCAGAGTCTTTAGCAGGAAGAATCAGTTATATTGAAATGGGAGGATTTTCTATAGAGCATTTGTCTGCTGTTGCTGACATAAAAAAACTGTGGATAAGGGGAGGCTTTCCACGCTCATTCCTTGCCGGAAGCGAGCAGTCTTCATTTCAGTGGAGACAGGATTTCGTTACAACCTTTCTTGAGAGAGATATCCCAAATCTGGGGATTAGAATACCTGCCAGAACACTAAGGCAATTTTGGATGATGTTAGCCCATTATCATGGTCAGATTTTTAATGCATCAGAGATTGGTAGAAGCTTGTCTATATCGGATAACACGGCCAGACGATATCTGGATCTTCTATCCGGAACCTTTGTTGTCCGACAACTGCAGCCGTGGTACTATAATACCAAAAAGAGAATTGTCAAAAGACCTAAGATGTATTTTAGGGATTCAGGTATTCTCCATGCTTTACTCTCTTTAGATAATTATAACGCAGTAACAACATATCCAAAGCTGGGAGCTTCATGGGAAGGATTTGCTATTCAACAAGCAATTGAACATCTAAATTTAAGAGAGGAAGAAACCTTCTTTTGGGCAGTTCACACAGGAGCAGAACTAGATTTGGTTTTTGCGAAAAAAGGTAAGCTGTGGGGTATTGAAGTAAAATATGATGAAGCGCCGAGATTAACCAAGTCAATGAAGTTTGCCATGAGCGAACTTTCATTGAGTCATCTCTGGGTGATTTATCCAGGCACGGAAAATTATCCATTAGATAAAAATATCTCAGCTGTTTCTATAGAAAAAATAGGAAATGCAGCAACTGCATTTCCTAAGAGATTTTGAGCAACTCCTTCCCCCACCATTGCTGCATACGGTGCTGTTGCTTTTATTTCTAACTTGATTTTAACAATTTGTCTTTATGAAAAAGAATAACATTTTCCTCTTTAGCAAGTTGTTTCATATTTTCCGTAAAACCACTCTTTGAAAAAAGGCAGAAGTATTCTTTTCTATTTTCCTTATTCCACTCTAATTTCTGGCTCTTTCTTTTTAAATCCTCGTAAATATTTGTCCCTACGGCTTTATTACTCCACTTAACTTCACCAAAAAGGATTTTACTCTCTTCTTCATTAAAAGCTACGATATCTATCTCTTCATTTCTATCCCACCATCTGCCAATTTTATTGACAGGGAAAAATATTTTTTCATATTTTTTTACCATTTCTATTGCCACTCTTTCATAATTCTCTGCTACCAGTAAGTTAAAATTTTTCTTTATTTGCTTTAGAACAAAATCAACCATGCCTTCCTCAATATTACCTTTATTAGGCAGGACATATCTAAACCAGAATTTAAAAAATTGATCCTGCAATTTATAAATGCCTTTTCTCGATTTTAAGGGATTCTTTTCTGTAACAGGAACTTCTTTTTGAAGAATATGAAGGTCTTCCAGAACAAATAGATATTTATGTAACATGCTTTTAGGCAATGCAGTTTCATTTACTATTTCGCTAACTTTATTCCTGCTCAAAGCTATTGCCTTCAAGATTGCTAAATAATTGCGAGGTTCCCTCAACCCTTCTCGTAAAATAAACTCAACCTCATTATAAAGAAAGGCTTCAGGTTGAAGAATGTTTTCTTTAATGTTTCTATCAAGAGAGATTCTGGAATTAAATCTTTTTAGATAGCTGGGATTTCCACCAGCAATGGAATATATTTCTAAACAGCGGGAAAAAGAAAGAAGCGGAAAAAACTTTCTGGTCATTACAAATGGAAAAGGCTTTAAAAAAATCTGACCCGTTCGTCTGCCATAAAGAGGCGCTTTATAAGAAAGGACTTCCTCTTCCATCATAGATATACTTGAGCCGCATAAAATTAAAAAAACAGGAGTGTTTCTCAAATACTCATCCCATCCATGCTGGAAAATAGAGGAAATTCCTTTATTTGTTTCGGCAAGATAAGGAAACTCATCAATGACTAAAACTGTTCTCTGCTTCAAATGGGTTTTTAAATATTCAAAAACCCATTGCCAGTTTTCAAACCCTTTTCTTATTAAGATATCATCGTTAAAAAATTCTCCTGTTTTTCTACTTAGTATTTTCAAATTTTCATATTCATTAATCTTTTGAGCAAGAAAGTAAATATGAGGAATTTTTTTAATGAATTGTTTGATAAGCTCCGTCTTACCTATCCGTCTTTTGCCATAAATAACGATAAACTGAGATTCCTTTTTTCCACAGAATTTCTCCAGAGCATTCAGCTCTCTTTCTCTATCAATAAATTCCATTAGCCTTTCCTTCTATGTTTACACTACCTATCCATAGTCTACCCTAAAGTAGACTACTCTAAAGTAGACTTTCTGTCAAGCGCAAAAATCCCTTTCCAGAAGAATTGAGATTTGTTATATCAAAATCAGTTTTTTGTGGTAATATTATATGGCAATTATGGATATCTCAGAGTTTAAAAATATTCTAATAGTGGACCTCTTGCGTATAGGGGATACAGTTGTAACATTCCCTGCAATAAGAGCAGTTAGAGAAAATCTACCTGACGCACATGTAACTTTGGTTGCCTCTACTAATCTCAAATCACTAATTGAGGGACAGGAGCTTGCTGATGATGTTGTGTATTTTGACTGCGGGGAAAATGGGGGAAACCCATTTTTAATATGGAGATTTGCTAAGAGACTGCCAATTCAGGGCTACGACCTCGCAATAGTTCTGGATACAAGACTTATCAGTAATCTTATAGCGTTTTGGGCTAATGCAAAGAGACGTATAGGCTATAACTATCGCTGCAGAGGATTCCTGTTAACAGACAAGGTGAAAGAGCCTCTTTACTGGAACAGACCTATGCGGGAATACCCGGACTCAATAAAAGTATCTCATGAAGTAGACAGCTGGCTAAAACTCATAGAAAAAGCAGGATTCCCTGTTAAAGAGCAGCGCCCCTATATTAGAGAATCACATAAAAATCAGAAAAGGTGCGAAGGTTTTCTAAAAGAGCTCAATGTAACGCAAGCAGATACTCTTGTATGCATACATCCTGGAAGCAACACCTCTTATCAGTGGAAATCAGACAGATTTGCACAAGTTGGAGATTTTATAATAGAAAAGCTTAAAGCAAAAGTCTGCATATCAGGAGGACCTGATGATGCTGATTTGATAAAAGAAATAGAGAATAATATGCATGTTAAGACAGTAATCTCAGATTGCAAAATGAACCTTGGCCAATACGCAGAGCTTCTGAGAAGGGCAAACCTTTTGGTAAGTGTTGATACATGCGCAACTCATATTGCTTCTGCAGTTAATACTCCGGTTGTTGCTTTATTTGGGCCGGGCGATCCCGGAATATGGCGGCCGTATGGAGAGGAGCATATAGTCATACAGAAAAAAGACGCCTTTTGTCTGGGCTGTAAGAAACCTGTTTGCAAGCAGGATAAACACTATTGTATGGACTCAATAACTGTTGAAGAAGTATGCAAAACGATAGAAAACAAATTATAATGCCTGACTATCTGGGACACAGACAGAGAATTAGGGGAAAATATCAAAAGAGTGGGTTTGCCAATTGGCATGACTACGAAATTCTTGAGTTAATACTCACATACGCAATACCCCGCAAGGACACAAAACCAATCGCTAAAGCATTGCTTAGAAAGTTCAAAAGCATTAGGGGTGTCTTTGATGCAGAAATAGAAGAATTAAAAAAAATAAATGGAATAGGCGCAAATGCAGGTATGCTTATTAACCTGTTTAAGGAGATTGTTTCCTTGTATTTGCTGGAGGACCTTTTGGAACAAGAGAATATAATATCTTCCCCAAAAGCAGTCTATAATTACTTGCAAGCTTCATTAAGAGGAGCTAAGGATGAAATCTTTAAGGTTGTTTTTCTCAACACTGCCAACAGACCTGTTAAAGTAGAAACAATACACGTTGGTACTGTAAATAAAGCAGTGGTTTATCCCCGTAAAGTAGTGGAACATGCTTTAAAAAACAAAGCAACGTCTGTTATTCTTGCGCATAATCATCCAGGAGGAAGTCTTACAGCCTCAGAGGATGATAAGAACATAACGCAGGCATTGATCAAAGCGCTTGCTACTGTAGATGTTAATGTGCTGGATCACATTATTATAGGAACTGAGGGCTATTTCAGTTTTAAGGAACACAAATTAATATGAGCATCAGGGTATTATACATAACAGGAGAGACTGTACCCGGAAATAACGGCGGCTCAGTGCATGTTTGGGAGGTTGCTTCAAATCTATCAAGACTTGGATATGAAGTAACTTTAATCTCACAAAGGCAGGGAACACTGGCACGTTCCGAATACTTAAGAGGAATTAAAGTCCTTCGCACTAATATGCAGTATTCAAATAAGATTCTCTCTATTGCAGGCCTTAAATTGCTTCCGGAACTACTGATGAGAAGGTTTGATATAATCATTGAAAGATATGTTACATTCGGCGGAGTGGGAACTATATATTCAAAGCTTAAGAAAATTCCGCTTATACTTGAAGTAAACAGCCCTCATACTGAAGAGCTTATATGGAGATATAACATTACATGTAAAACAACTATTAATATGCTTAGAACATGGAGAGACATTCAATTCAGACAGGCAAAAAAGGTTATAGCTACTTCACTTACAGTTGTCCCGGAACATGCGCGCCTAAAAACAGAGCAGGTTAGGTGGGCAGCAAACACAGACATGTTCAGACCTGAGCTGCGAAACACAGACAAAGCAAATAATCTTAGAAAGACATACAATTTAGAGAACAAGTTTACAGTAGTGTTTGCAGGCACATTTAG
>DAOVKY010000154.1 GCA_030631525.1 bacterium | reverse complement strand
CTTTTTCTATAAGGATTTTTATTTGGTCAATCGCAAGATTTTCAATGGAAGAGTTTAGCGTATATAAATTGTTGCGAGGAAAGCCGTCACATCTAATTTTCCCTTCTTTAACTAAGCTATATAAGAGAACTTTTGCATGTTGGGACGTTATTCCTAAATCAGTAGCGACAATCGTTGCGTTTGTGGCATAACTTTTTGATAACACTTCCAAAATTCTATCTTGGCGTTTTTTTAAATCATCCTGTCTCATTTCTGACGAAAGAGAAGTGTATATATCTTTTTCGAATTGCCTTTTAACTCCTTCTTTTTTTTTAAAATCTTCTGGTGTTTGCTGATTGAGAGGTGTTACACCAACGGTGAACCCTATTTCTTTTTTCCATAACCACAGGATAAGCACAATTATTAATATGGTTGCCCACTCAAGTGTTGGTAGTAATAATTTAGGGTAGTAAGTGAGCATGCATATAATAGTCGAAATAAATAAAATTGTTTTTAAAATTTTTAGTCTCATGTTTTTTCAGATAACATTAATCATTGAACACTTCTACTTTAATTCTACTCTACCTCAAATTGCTTAAAACCTCAATAAAAATAGACAAAAGAAAAAAGGGCGGAGGCAAGCTCCGCCCCTACAATAAAACACTGGATTCCTCGATTAAATCGGAGATAGATTCCTGCTAAAAATCCGCAGGAATGACAAGGGACAGGCAAGCCCCGCCCCTACAATTACATCCCCCTGAATCCCCATTCAAAGGGGGACTTTTTATTTCACTTGACACTGAAGTTAGGCGTACGAAGTTCCAACTATTACTATTCAGCTTCGTAAGAATCTATAAGGATTTCTCTGCCTTTACTGCCTTTGAGTGGGCCTACAATGTCTTCAGCTTCCATCATATCAATAAGCCGCGCAGCTCTGGCGTAGCCAATTCTGAGACGGCGCTGCAGGACTGATGATGAAGCCTGACGCGTATCTAAAACTACTTTGACTGCGTCTTCAAACAAATCGTCTTTCTCAAATGATTCATCTTGTCCATTTTCAGGTCGCGGTTCTTCCAGAATCTCTTTTCTGTATGAAGGAGGAGCCTGCTTCTTCAGAAAGGTAACCGTCCTTGATATTTCCTTATCCGATACAAAACATGCCTGCGCTCTCACAGGCTTTGGCGTACCGGCAGGCAGAAACAACATATCTCCTTTGCCAAGGAGAATCTCTGCTCCATTCATATCAAGAACAGTTCTGGAGTCCACCTTAGAAGAAACCTGAAACGAGAGCCTGCATGGGAAATTGGCCTTAATAACACCAGTGATTACATCAACTGAAGGTCTTTGAGTAGCCAGAATAATATGAATTCCGGCAGCTCTTGAGAGTTGCGCCAGTCTTGTAATTGAATCTTCAACATCTCTACGCGCCACACTCATTAGATCTGCTAATTCGTCAATAACTACAACAATATATGGCATGTTCTCCTCAGAAACTGTCTTGTTATATCCAATGATATTGCGCACGCCTGCTTTTGCAAGCTTCTGATATCTATCCTCCATCTCTCCCACGATCCATTTCAAAGCATTAGCTGCTTTCTTTGCATCGGTTACTATTGGAGTTATGAGCTGAGGGATATCTGAAAAAGCAGCTAATTCCACCATTTTGGGATCTATCATCAGAAATTGAACTTCAGTTGGATATGCATTATATAACATGCTCATTATAAGACTATTAATGCATACGGATTTGCCTGCTCCAGTAGTTCCTGCAATTAAAATATGAGGCATATCCTCAATATCGGCAACCAGCCATTCTCGCTGAATATCCTATCCAAGAGCCAGCGCAGGTGTTGACTTAGTATCTGTAAAAGCTTTTGATTCCAGTACTTCTCTCAGATATACAGGCTGCCTCTTCTTATTCGGGATTTCAATTCCTACAACATCCTTTCCGGGAATTGGCGCAACAATGCGTACACTTTGCGCTTTGAGGTTCAAGGCTATGTCATTTGCAAGTGCAACAATGTTGTGCACTTTTACGCCAGGCGCAGGTTGCAGTTCATAGCTTGTGATAGCAGGCCCTTGATTGATCTGAGTAACCTTTGCCTCTATGCCAAAATCATGAAGTGTATGTTCCAGTATTTCAGAGTTTGAATCTAACATGCCTGCATCATCACTCGCCATTTCAGATTCTGAAGGCAATTCTAATAGTGTTAATGGCGGTAGCTGAAATACATCAGGCTGAACCGAAGCAACAGCTTCTTTAGATTCATGCTGTTTTTCTGAAACATTTTCTGTTTGAACTTGTTTTAGTCCTGAGGTTCTAATCTTTCTTGTAATATTTCTATTAATAACTAAGTCCTTTTTTGGGAATTTGCGGACAAAAAACGAACTAAAAACAGAGAGAGAAAACTCTGTACATAAAAGAAAACCTGAAATAAATACTGTTACTGTTACAATATAAGCTCCTGTTTGCTGCAGATACATTTTCAGCTGTTCCGCTAAAAAAAGCCCTAATATTCCGCCTGCTTTGAACCTGCTTGTTAAAAGAAAAATTTTTAGTGACGGCATACTGACGAGAGCGAATAGAGACGCTCCTCCACACAGAAGCAAAACTATTCCCAGTATTTTTACATATACATTCTGTGACGGTTTCTGTCTAAATTTATTGATGCTTGAAATAAAGCTTACAAGAGGCACAAAATAGGCTGCAAATCCCAGAGCAAGAAAAAGTCCAAACCCAATATATGCCCCGCTTATACCAATATAATTGTGTGCAGGACTATTAGGGGTTGATATATTAAATGCGATATCTGCTGAATCATAGGATTTTAAACTAAGAAATACAAGGATGCTAAAAGCAAGAAGCAGGACGCCAATTAAGTCGTTTCTCTGTTTTTCTTTTAAAAAGCCAAACAAGTTTATAATCCTGTATGTCCAAAACCTCCAGCATTTCTGAAGGTTTTGGCTAATTTGTCAACATACACTAAATCAGCTCTAGCAACCTTGTTAATTACGAGCTGTGCTATCCGATCTCCCCTGCGAATTAAAAAGTCCTTTTCCCCAAGATTCACCAGTATAACACCTACTTCGCCCCTGTAATCCGCATCAATAGTGCCTGGACTGTTAACAATACTTATCCCATGTTTAAGAGCAAGACCGCTTCTTGGCCTGACCTGTCCCTCATATCCAGAAGGAATGGCTATTTGAACACCTGTAGGAACTAATTTAATTTCACCCGGCTTCAAAACTATGTCTTCCTTAACAGCGGCCGAAAGATCCATCCCGCTTGCAT
>DAOVKY010000090.1 GCA_030631525.1 bacterium | reverse complement strand
TAGCTTTAAAAATCTGCGCCAAGCATGAATATAGAATGGATCTTTGTAACAGTAATGTTGTAGATATTAGTGAAACCGGACTATGTTTTAAAACAGATATTCTCTATCCTGTAAAGAATAAATTGGAACTTGAACTAGAATTCCCACAAGACTTTGGAGCAAAAGAGGAAACCCGCTCTTTTTATGCATTATCAGAGGTTAAGCAAGTCAAAAAAACAGAGAAGAATATGTATCTAACAGGAGTAGAATTCAAAAAAGTTTATCCGCGTTTTAAGAGAAGATTAAACAAATTTTTAAAAATGGAATTGGAGAAGAAAATGCGAGCATGTATAATCTATTTTTCATTAACAGGGAATACACATCAATTAACCCAGATGATCTCACAAGGATTAAAACACAAGAACTTTGATGTTGATTTAAAGAGACTAGAACCAGTTGACGGAGCTCCTACATTCGCTGGACAGGGCATGACAGCCCTGCAAAGGAAAAGGGTGAATATTGGTGATGTCAATTTTGACCTAAGCATGTATGACATGATATGGTTTGGTTCACCTGTCTGGGCCTTCAGCCCGGCACCAGCATTAAATACCTATCTGGATAAATGCTATGGGCTTGACGGGAAAAAGGCTGTAGTGTTTTATACATATGGAAGCGGCGCAGGAAAGGGTAGAGCTGTGAGAATTGTTAACAAGATGTTAGAACATAAGAAAATAAAATCCCTGCATTCTTTATTAATTGCGCAAAGAGACCTAAAAAATTCTCAAGATATTAATAATAAGATAAATGAGCTTTTAGAAAGCATATTACAAAAATGAAACAATATGGAGTCTTGGATATCTTCAGGAAATGCAATGCTCTTCTTGAAGGACATTTTCTGCTCTCTTCAGGTCTTCATAGCAGTCAATATATTCAATGCGCTAAGGTTCTCCAGCATCCGGAGTATGGAACTAAACTTGGAAAAGCTATTGCAGAACTTTTTCAACATATACAATGCGATGTAGTTGTATCTCCTGCAATCGGAGGAATTCTCATTGCGCAGGAAGTTGCCAGAGCTTTAGGTATTAGAGCTATATTCTGTGAAAGAAAAGATGGAAAGATGATTCTTCAGAGAGGCTTTGGAATTAAAAAAAAAGAACGGGCACTTATTATTGAAGATATCATTACTACAGGCCGCTCAACTATGGAAGTTATTGCAACTGTAGAGAATTTTAAAGGCTGCATTGTTGGTATTGGTGCGATAATTGACAGAAGTGAGAAAGCAATTAACTTCCCTGTAGAATTTAAGAGCCTAACTAAACTAGTTTTTAAAAATTATAATTCTGACAATTGTTTAATATGTAAACAGGGGAAAATCACTTTAATAAAACCAGGAAGCAGGAAGGTTTAGGAGGTATATATGTTGCGTTATCTTACAGCAGGTGAATCACATGGGCCAGGTCTTACAGCTATCCTTGAAGGCATGCCAGCTGGATTGAGGATAAATAAGGCAGAGATAAACAGAGAACTTGCAAGAAGACAATCCGGATATGGCAGAGGTGAAAGGATGCAGATTGAACATGATACTGTTCAAATAACCTCTGGACTGCGCATGAGATTAACACTTGGCTCGCCGATTACAATGAGCATAGAGAATAAGGATTGGCAGAACTGGAAAAATGAACCTCCTATAACAAATCCCAGGCCAGGACATGCTGATCTTGCTGGAATTATGAAATATAATCAACTAGACATAAGGAATATTCTTGAGCGCTCAAGCGCCCGGGAAACAGCAGCTAGAGTTGCAGTTGGCGCAATTGCTAAAAAGCTGCTGAATAAATTTGGCATAGAGATTATAAGTTGTGTAGGTGAAATTGGTGGTGTGGGAAAAAATGAGAAACTAATGAGAGAGAAAATAGACCAAGCACGAAAAAACGGCGATAGTCTGGGAGGAATATTTGAAATAACAGTAAAGGATGTTCCTGCAGGATTAGGATCTCATGTGCATTGGGACAGAAAGCTGGATGGGAGGCTGGCTCAATGTTTGATGAGCATTCAAGGAATAAAGGGCGTTGAAATAGGTCTTGGATTTGCTGCATCAAGGAAACAAGGTTCAAAGGTTCACGATGAAATAATATATGATTATAATTTCAGGCGAAAGACTAATAATGCAGGTGGAATTGAAGGAGGCATTTCAAATGGAGAGGATATAGTCATTCGCGGAGCAATGAAACCAATTCCAACCATTAAAAAGGCTCTTTGCTCCATAGACATAATTACAAAAAAACCTGTTAAAGCAAAAGTAGAACGTTCTGATGTTTGCGCGGTTCATGCAGCAAGCGTTGTAGGAGAAGCGGTCGTGGCATTCGAAATTGCAAATGCCATGTGTGAAAAATTTGGCGGGGACAGTATTAAAGAGATGAAGCGAAACTACAATTCCTACATGAGAACGATAAGAAGGATTTGAGAACTTTGTAGGGGCACAATATTTTGTGCTCTTAATGATTTGTTGCATTATGCAATGATATGGTGTATTATTGCAACAGACTAAAATGGAGAGTTTATTATGACCACAGCAGTAAGAGTTTCCGATAAATTGCTGAGAGAAGCAAGACTCGTCAGCACTGTTGACAACCGCTCTGTCACTGGCCAAATTGAACATTGGGCCAAGGTAGGGAAGTGTGCTGAAGAGAATCCTGAACTAACGTATGGATTAATAAAGGATATCCTGATTGGAATCGAGGAGCTTGAGCAGGGCGAGTGCTCAAAATACGAGTTTAATTGATTTGACATGCATATTCTACAATCAAGCTCATTCAAGAAGAAAGTTAGAAGATTTCGAAAGCAGGAAAAGCAAATTCTCGACAATCAGATACACAAAATCGTTAAAGATCCAGCAATAGGACAAGAGAAGAAAGGGGATCTCAAAGGTGTTTTTGTCCATAAGTTTAAAATACACACAACGCAGTATCTTCTTTCCTATCGCTTTGCTAGCGATAATCTTGAACTGATAATGATCGGGCCTCATGAGAATTACTATCGAGATTTATCAAGTTATCTCAAAAACAGGTAAGGAGAAAGAAAGCAATATTTGTAGGGGCACAATATTTTGTGCCCTCAATGATGGTATTGTTGTAGAAAAAAAGGGTTCAAGATATTGAACCCCTACCCTACAGCTATATCGTTTAGGGAAGGATAAAATGGTGGTCGATAAAATTTTTGATTCCAGAAATTGCCAAATTAATTTTACAGGCTATACGGATTTTGAAATATCTGTATTAGAAGAAACTCGGAAAATTCCATATGGGAAAACAAAAACTTATTCTGACATTGCAAAAGCAATCGGAAAGCCAAAAGCTGCCAGAGCAGTAGGCAATGCTCTTAGAAAGAACAGAACTCCAATATTAATCCCATGCCATAGAGTCATAAAATCAGATGGTACGCTCGGTGGGTTCAGTATGGGATTGGAATGGAAGAGGAAATTGCTGGAAATGGAAGTCGCATTTTGCGACATCAAGTTGAGATAAAACAAGAAAGTTACACAGAGAGAAATACTTTCAAAAAATTGTCCTCTAAACTTATATGTTTATGATATAATTGAAGCAAATGGAAAATGCAAATTTTTTTCTTAATAAAGACATTCTATGTGAAGCAGAGGTAAAATATTTAACAAAAGAAGAAGATCAAAGGCAACGTTCATTTAATGGACTATCTGCAAAAGAGTGGGCATCATTATCAAAAAACGTTTGGAACGATTTAAGTTCCCCAAGAAATAAGTATCAAATAGAACACGGAGCCGTTTTTCCTGTAAAACTTGCAGAACGTTTAATAAGAATGTATTCCAGGGAAGAAGATGCCGTTTATGATCCTTTTCTAGGAATAGGTTCTACTTTAGTTGCTGCGCAAAATCTGCAAAGACATTGCATAGGGACAGAATTAAATCCGCGATTTACAAAAATAGCACAAAAATGGGCAAATGAAAATTCGAATTTGTTTTCCCAAAATAAATTCCATTATAAAATTATAAATGACGATTGCAGAAACTTATCAAAATATATACGGGAAAATAAAATACAACTAACGGTAACCTCGCCGCCGTATGCGGATTTTATCCAAAAATCCGTTGAGGACAGAAAAAATACGCACAAAACATCATTAATAAAACACCAAAATAACAGCACTGTAAAACAATATAGTGATCATTCTGACGATTTTGGCAATTTACCATACAATAAATTCTTAATTGAAATAGAAGAAATTTTAAAATTAAATTACAATGTAACTAAAAAAGGCGGCTATTCCGTTTGGGTTGTTAAAGATTACAGAGACACAAAAAATAAAATTCCTTATATTCCTTTCCACTCCGACCTAGCACAGGTAGGCAAAAAGGCAGGTTGGAAATATCACGACTTAATTATTTGGGACCAAACAGGACAAAGAAAGTTGGTTCTGTTAGGATACCCAAGTGTATTGTATACAAATCAAAATTGTTCATTCATTGTTACATTTAGAAAAACATGAGTATGAATTTTAATATTGATTTTAGTTTCCAAAATAGTGATACAACATACCTAACACATTCTTTGCATCCGTATCCTGCAAAATTTCCCCCACAGTTGCCGCAAACCATTTTAAAACAATTTGCAAAAAAAGAGCAAACTGTTTTAGACCCTTTTTGTGGATCAGGAACTACGCTTGTTGAAGCTCGTTTACAAGAAATGAATGCTATAGGTGTTGACGTAAATGGATTATCAACATTGCTGTCAAAAGT
>DAOVKY010000058.1 GCA_030631525.1 bacterium | reverse complement strand
AGAATGAGTTAATATGAAACGTTATTTGTCTGGTATTGACTGGATCATTCATACGATTGACTATATGATCATAAAAAAAACCGCTGCTGGAAACACATTTCAGATTGTCCTGCAACTGGAAGGCAGTCTTGATGAGACGGCACTTCGACAAACTCTGAACAAATTCATTGAAAAATTCCCGGTTGTGAATGGCAAGCCAATGCGGGATTACAATCTTGCTCCATACTGGAAGATTTATTCCAGGCGTAAGATGCCCCCTCTAAATATTAGAGTTTATCACCTTGCCGATAATGCAACATTCAGCAAGGTTCTTTCTACACTGGAGCACGGAATAAACAGACCATTCAACAATGTCAGGGAACATCTTGCTTTTCATCTTGTCCATACAGGTAAAACAAGTTTTCTAGGTGTAGTGTTTGACCATTGTTTGTTTGACGTCAGAGGAGCTGAAGCATTCCTGAATATGGATTATTCCCGGGGAATTTCTTTTGCAGAACCAGCTCATCTAAGTCAGTGGAAAGAGAAATTTGAAGCAGGTAAACGTGTAAATAGAAAGCTGTTGCAATTATCAGAGAATAAAGTGCGTGCTTTACCCTTAGACTCATCGTCTAATAAACAGATATTCAAATTTAGGACGATCTCTCTTGATAAACGTCAGACGTCTGCAATTATTGAAACTGCGTATAATAAAGCAGGTTATTTAATGCTTATGCCGTATGCATTAGCAATTTCAATAGAGGCCTTGCACGGCATTTTTCTCAAAAGAGGTATACGTGCAGGTGATTATATAATTCCTGTATCCATTGATACGCGTCCAGTAGAAAAGGTACATCAAGAGGTTTTCTTTAATCATATGTCTTTTTTTCTGCTTCGAGTGAAAGCAAATGAAGCTGATAGTTTTTCTGTTCTTTTGCAATCAATTAAGCAGCAGATCTATGATCAGATAAAGGCGGACTTACCCGGAGATATTGAGAAAGCAAGTCTTTTGATGCGGATTGCTCCTTTGCCTGTTTTGGGTTATCTGATGCGGCTGCCATTAAAAGGGCAGATTGCTTCTTTTTGTTTTTCCTATATTGGCGAAGCTGCGTATGCTTCTCCTGTATTTATGGAAAAAAAGATCCATAATATTTTTCATATGCCAAGAGTTCCAATTCCCCCGGGACTTGGAATATTCTTTAACCAGTTTCAAGGTAAGCTAAATGTGGTCATTTCCTATTTAGATGGGATGTTGGAAGATGATGAGATAGATACAATTGTACATACTTTGCAATCCAGGCTTGGAGTATTAACTCACCCTGTCCCTCTCTTGGGAAGAGAGGGAACATTTGCCCCTTCTTTGTCAAGAGAAGGGGGTAGGGGGATGAGTTGAGAGAATGCCAGGTGCTTGTGGTTGGCAGCGGTGTTGCAGGAACTATTGCTGCTGTTAGCGTTGCGCGCAAGGGAGTACATACAATCTTAATAGAAAGAAATAATTTCCCGGGAGGAACAGCAGTAACTGGCTTACACTGTTTTATCTGTGGCTTGTATGTTAATGATACCAATATGCCAAAGAATCCAATTAATAAGGGAATTGTCAGGGAAGTTTGTTCTCAACTGAAGGCTTTGGCACCTGAGAAGAAAGTAATGCGTATTGGCAAGGTATATGTTCTTCCATACTCAAGGCAAGACCTTGTATCTGTTTTTCGTTCTCTGATTAAAAAAGAGAAACAAGATCTTGAGGTTTTATACAATACACAGGCAGTTTCAGTAAGAACAGAGCAAAACACTATAGCAGCTGTTAGGGTACGTGGGCCAAAAGGTGTTTTTAATATTATGCCCAGAGCTGTTATTGACTGTAGTGGACATGGTGTAATTATTCGACTGAGCGGGACAAAGCATCAGGTATCTTCTTTACAACAGCGACAACTTGCAGGATATATATTTCGAGTTAAAGGATTAAAAGGCAGAGATAATATGGCAGCAGTAAAGGTGCCTTATTATCTGGCGCAGGCATATGCAGAAAAGAAAATACCTCTTTATCTTAAGTTTACAACATTCACTCCTGTAGATAATATAGATGAAGGGTTGTTTAAAATCAGCATTCCTCCAGCGCGGGATAGTATCCAACTCGCAAAAAAGGATGCGCTTGTAGTACACAGGTACTTATGCAAAGTTATGCCTTTATTCAGAGACTCTTATATTTTCGATACATCGTCTGAACTTCTTGTCCGGGAAGGGACAAGGCTCTGTGGGGAGTATACACTAAGCGCAAATGATGTAATAAATGCGCGAAAATTTCCTGATGGAACTGTAAAAAATGCATGGCCAATTGAATTGTGGGATCAGAAAAAAGGGCCGCAGTATCGTTATCTTGATCATGGAGATTACTACGAAATTCCTGTGCGCTGTCTTAAATCATCGGAGATTTCCAATCTGTTTTGCGCCGGACGCTGTATATCAGTATCTCAGGAAGCGTTAGGCTCTACCAGAGTTATGGGAACATGTATGTCTCTTGGTGAACGGGCGGGTTGTGAAGCTGTCAGAATGGTGAATGGATAAATCTAAAAATTAAATTTATTGAGGTTTCAAGCAATTTGAGCTATAAAGTAGTAGAAAGTAAATGTTCAATAATTAATGTTGTAGGGAGCTAACAGATGAAAAAAACAATTATCCTATGCCTTTTCGCAATGGGTGCATTGTGTGGTTGCAGCGACATTTCCATTCATGGTGGAGAACTTTCGAAACCGAAAGAGGCTAAAATCGAAATTAAAGATGAAGTTATAAAAAAATTCAACAAAGAAAAAATTGAAATTGTTAAGCGGTATTTAGCAGGGAATAGTAGGTGGGAAGTAAGAGGGAAATATTATGCTATTCGCAGAGAAAAGACAGATGGTGGATACAAAACGACTGTGAATGGCTTTTACTCATCTAAAAAAGAAGATGGATGGTGTCAAACAAGAGTAATTCTTTCTTTCGGGCAACCATATGGCTTCGGAAGAGACAGAGGAAACATAACAAGAATTGAGATAGGAAAAGAGAAAGTGGTTGATATTATCATTGAAGGTCCCCACTCAGGTGTTCCAGGACACTCATCATATGTGATATTTGCAGGAGAAGGGTTGAATCTCGAAATCTATGAACAAACACCAAAAGTCGAGAGAGCTTTTACGAAAAGCGCATATTATGAGGTTTCCCAAGAGCTGAGAGAGGTATTAAGGCACGCAAAGGACGTAGAATTCACTGGGATTGTTCCAATTCCTAAGCTTTATCCTATAAAAGCTAAAGAGGAGCTTACTTTTGAAGTAAAGGATGGAATGCAACCAGGTATTTTTCTTATTGAGGGTTGGATTAATCTCACAGAACCAGGAGATGCTTACGTAAAGGTATTCGAGACAAAAACTGGCAAGAGGCTATCAAAAAAAATGATTATTCTGCGTTCCACAAGAATGGTCTCATGGTCAAATGGAGGTAACACCTTTTTTCCCTACAATGCCAGAGTTGTAGTAGACGAAGGAGATTGGAATCATCAATACGAAGCAAGGTTTGAATTATGGCATAAAGCGAAAAATGGAAAGGAAACAAAACTAGCTGAAAAGACGCGAATGATTCATGGATGGCAACGATAAACCCCTAACAATGTGCTCCATCATGTTATAAATAATTAAAGTTCATGAATAAATTCTCCACGAGAAAACCGATCAGATTAAAAAAATACGATTATTCTACGACAGGATATTATTATGTAACGATTTGTACGAGAAACAGAGAAAATATATTTGGAAAACATAAAAATATCGTAGGGGCGCCGCTTGCCTGCGCCCGTAATCAAAATACATGCGCCCGTATAGAATTATCAATAATTGGAGAAATTATCAATAGACAATGGAACGATATAAAAAATCAATATGACAATGTCGAATTAGATCAATATATTATTATGCCAAACCATATTCATGGTATTCTAATTATAAACAAGCGGGAGGGGGCAAGCCCCTCCCCTACAATTCCTCGAATTATTCGTTCGTTCAAATCAAAATCCGCTCTTAAATATGTCAAATACATTAACGATAATAATTTGAATATTTCTGGCAAAATATGGCAGAGGTCGTTCTACGACCACATTATCCGAAATGATAAATCATTGCAGGAAATCAGAGAATACATTTCAAATAATCCATTGAAATGGGATGATGACGAAAGTAATATTAAAAATAATAAATTAACGGGACCCCTACAGAATAATGAATATTGTAGATGTAATAAAGAGCGAAACAAAAAAGAACCAAGAGAAAATTGCTGTTATTGAGGGAAACAAACAGATTTCTTATTGCGAATTATTTGCTGCTGTGGACAAAGCTGCAACTGAATTAAAGGCATGCGGAATTCAGCCAGCTCAACGTGTAGCATTACTATGTGAAGACAGCATTGATTATATTATTATTAGTCTGGCTGTACTGTCTTTACCTGCAGTTATTGTTCCAGTATCTACGTCATTATCCATATATGAAGCTGATGATATACTGGAAAGAATTGATGTGAATGCTTTGCTCTCTGATAAAAGAAAGTGTATTAAACATGGCAGCATTCGAATTTTTTCTGATTGTGTGTGTGGAAGAGAGTTTTTTCTGTATCAGCGCGCAACACAGAAACAGGTTCCAGCAGATTATTATGCATTAAATCCTGCTTTTATTCGGTTTTCATCTGGAACAACCGGGAAAAGCAAAGGAGTAGTAATTTCCCATGAAGCTATTATTCAAAGAACCAATGCTGCAGATAAAGGATTGAATATCACTTCCAATGATATAGTGATATGGGTTCTTTCTATGAGTTTTCATTTTGTAGTAACAATTCTTCTTTTCCTGCGGCGCGGGGCAGCAATTATTCTCTGCAGTCGCGCGTTTCCTGAATTACTGCTTGAGGAATTAAAAAATTGCAGAGGAACGTTTATATACGCTTCACCCTTCCACTATCATATGCTGGCAGAATCAAATATGCTTTCTCCTCATATGTTAAGTTGTATCCGCATGGCTGTGTGTACAGCAATAAAGCTGCCTGTTGATATTGCGAATGATTTTCATAAAAAGTTCGGTTTCCAACTGACTGAAGCGTATGGAATTATTGAAGTAGGTCTGCCGTTTCTCAATTGTTCTAAAGATAAAACGAAGCAAGAGTCAGTAGGCAAAATTCTACAGGATTACGAAGTAAAAATAGTAAATGCTGATGCTAATGGGATTGGTAAAGTTTATCTCAGGGGAAAAGGAATGTTCGATGCATATTTTTCTCCATGGCAAAGCAAAAAGCAGGTATTGCATAACGGCTGGTTTAAGACAGGGGATCTAGGCAGACTTGATAAAGAAGGCTTTCTGTTTCTTGTTGGCAGAGAAAAGAATATCATTAATTTCGCCGGCATGAAAATTTTTCCTTATGAGGTGGAATCAGTTCTCAATCAGCATCCAGATATCAAGGAGTCTCTTGTGTATGGCATTACCCATCCTCAGTATGGGCAGCTTCCCTGTGCAAGGATCGTTCTGCAAAATAAAGTAAAAACAGATTTTGATATCAATGAGGTACGCAAATTTTGCTATCAGAGATTGGCTTCATATAAGGTTCCAAAAGAATTTCTATGTGTAGCTCAATTAGACAAAACAGCAAGCGGAAAGCTCAAGCGCTAGGGGTTTGGAAGTTTTAGT
>DAOVKY010000158.1 GCA_030631525.1 bacterium | reverse complement strand
GTAATTAATTTTTAAATCTTTTGTTTTTTTCTTTACGGATAAGAAATTCTTGAGAGTTGGTTTTTTAGTAAGTACCTGCCCAGATAAGATAGAACCTATCAAATTATTCTGCATTATTATTGGAACAACAATATTAACAAGGCCTCCATGGCATTCGTAAATACGAGGTTTTTTGTTTTTAAAAGCTATCTGGATAGCTTCTGAATCTGAAAGAAAACATCGTGCTTTGCCTTGAGGAGTTGACTGGATAATCTTACAGAACTGACTTCTTTCCGACTTAGGGAAAAAATTAACATCTTCTCCTCGTTTACCTACCACAAAAGAAATTGTCATATCAGTTGCTTTATAGAATAAGCTGCGAAGTTCCGAGAGGAGTTTTTTACTTAAAATGTCTTCTATTGATTTAGGATCCATGGTTATTAATTTTTTGTGTCTTGTCTGAGTAATTCTACACACTGTTTAAAATTATTTTTCAAAGAATTATATAATTTTTTATACAGTTTATAGTATGCATCATAAATTTTTGTATTCTTTGTAACAGGTTCAATTTTATCTGTTGCTTTTATAGTATGCCTGCAGGCTTCAGGTACAGAAGAATAAATTTCTGCACCGACCATAGCAAGTAATGCAGCTCCAAATGCTGGCCCTTCATCAACATTTATTGTATAAATTGGTTCTTTATTAACATCTGCCTGTATCTGTTTCCAGAGTTTGCTTTTTGCGCCTCCTCCAGAAGCTCTAATTTCAGATACAGGAATGCCTAATTCCTTAATAATTTCCAATGAATCTCTTAATCCAAAACTTACTCCTTCCATTACTGAGCGAATAATGTGAGCTCTTGTGTGCCGCGGGGAAATCCCAAAGAATACTGCTTTTGCGTCCGGGTCAGCATGAGGTGTTCTCTCTCCCATGAGATAAGGAAGAAAAATAAGCCCCTCGCTTCCTACTGGAGCTTTTGAAGCTTGCTCAGTCATTACTTGGTATGAATCTACTCCAAGCGTATCCCTGAGCCATTTAAAGGAACCACCTGCAGCAAGCATTACTCCCATTACATGCCACTTACCAGGTACTGCATGGCAGAATGTATGAACACGCCCCAATGGGTCGGTTTTTACTTTATCTGTATATGCAAACACAACACCAGAGGTGCCTGTTGTTGAGGATATAATGCCTGATTCTACAATTCCATTTCCAACTGCGCCTGCGGCCTGATCCCCAGCGCCAGCAACCACTACTGTTTCTGTTGATAAGCCAAGAAGCTTGGAAGCGTCTTTAGTTAGTGTTCCTGTAATTTCTGTAGATTCATAAATTTCAGGTAATAGATTTCTGTCAATGTCTAGCTTTTCTAATACCTCATTTGACCACTTTCTATTCTTCACATCAAACAATAAAGTTCCTGAAGCGTCTGAAACATCGCCTGCAAATTCTCCGGTTAACCTGAATCTTATATAATCCTTAGGCAGTAAGATCTTATGAGTTTTCTCGTATATTTGAGGTTCATTTTTCCTGACCCAGAGAATCTTTGGAGCAGTAAATCCGGTGAGAGCAGGATTAGAGACGAAATTTATTAGATTTTCTTTCCCAATAATTCTGTTTATGTCATCGCATTCAGAACTTGTTCTCTGATCACACCAGAGTATTGCTGACCGAAGTACACTATTGTTTCTGTCCAGAAAAACAGCACCATGCATCTGCCCTGTTAATCCTATTGATTTAACATCTTCTCTATTAATGTTTGTCTCATTCAGGAGGGATCTGATAGATTCTATCGTAGCCGTCCACCACTCAGCCGGGTCTTGTTCCGCCCAACCTGGCTTTGGATAGGACATGGGATATTCCTTAAGGGAACTTGATATTATTTCCCCCTTGCTATTACACAAAAGAGTCTTTAGGGCTGTTGTTCCTATATCAATTCCAATAACATATTCCATTGTTATTTCCTCTTACTTGTTTTTTGAATCACGTAATTTTATCAAATAATTAGGAACCATAGCAAGCCCTATCTGCTGGCTGAGTAAATATTCCAATTTTTGACTTTCCTCATGTTCTATGCTACTCTTTTTTATAAGAATGAGATTAAGTAAAAATTGGTAAAAACCAAAGTGATTAGAATTTGAAGATCAGTGGAGAAAAAGATCATAAAGGGACAGCGACCTTTTCTGTTAAAAAATTACTTGATATTTCCTAGTATGTGGATTATCATAGCTATAAGAATCCATATTATAGGAGAATTAAATTATGAAAACAATACAAATGACACTGGATGACGGTCTTGTTAAGTTAGTTGATAAGTCTGTTAAAAAGCTACATACGACCAGGTCTGCTTTTACTCGTGTTGCACTTAGAAATGCCGTAAAAAATTTGAATATTTTTAGATGGGAGGGAAAACATCGCAAAGGATATGAATCTTATCCTGTCACTAAAGCAGAGTTTAGTGTTTGGGAAGATGAACAAGAGTGGGGTGACAGGTGAAGCGGGGTGAAATCAGATGGTATAAATTTGATGCTCCTGATAAGAAACGTCCTGTTGTAATTCTCACAAGAGATTCTATATTGGCATACCTTGGAGAAATAACTGTAGCGCCAGTCACTGCTACTATTCGGGATATTCCCAGTGAAGTTATTTTGTCGCAAGAAGATGGGATGAAGAAGGATTGTGCAATAAATTGTGATCATATTCAAACAGTTTCTAAAGGTAAAATTGGGACACTTATTACTGTGCTTTCTCAAGAGAAGTTGGAAGAAGTAAGAAGAGCGATATTATTTGCAATAAATTTGACTTAATTTTGCTAATCCGACAAAATCCAAGATCAACTGGTTGCCGGAAAATTATTTGAGTATTGTAAAATCAAACCAATGAATATGGAGGCATGAATGGCTTGGTTTGGCAAGCGGAAATATACTGTACTTCCTGCTACGAAGAAGAGAGACATTCCTGATGGCTTATGGACAAAATGTCCTGGATGCGGAGAAATTATCTATAATAAGAATCTGAATAAAAATCTCAGTGTCTGTCCGAAATGCGGGTTTGATAATAGAATAACAGTCCGAGAGAGAATTACCCAATTAATGGATAGGAATACTTTTATTGAGCGCGATAAGAACATGCAATCGCTTGATCCATTGAATTTTAAGTCTTACAAAAATTATAAAGATAAGATAGCGCAGGAGCAGAAGAAAACAGGTTTAAAAGAAGCT
>DAOVKY010000007.1 GCA_030631525.1 bacterium | reverse complement strand
CTTGCAATTTCCTTTAACGGTTTTATAGACCTCCGGGATATACCCACCACATCTACATTTGGTAAAGTTGATAACGTTTCAATATGTATTTCCCCAAACCAGCCTGTACCTATTACACCATATCTCAGTTTATCCATTTTCTTCTCCTCCATATTTCATTTTATTTTCTTCTCCAGCTTCTCATTGATATCATCCGGAATATCTGCCGGCAGTTTAACACACTTTCCAGTATAGGCGGACTGGAAAGCTCCCATAATTGCATCAAAACCCTTTAATGCGTTGTCCAGACAATTCAAATGCACCTTGCTTTCATCATCCAGCCAATAAGCCATTGCGCGCGTAAACTCTCTTTGTCCTGGAATGTCGTCTTCATCCCAACAAGTTTTCTCCAGATACGGCTTGACCATGCCTTCGGATTGGTATCCCCAATCCCTGTTCTGTGTCCACCACGCGCGGCCTTTTGTCCCCCAAAAGTCAAATTCAGCGTGTTGCCAGAAATCCGTTTCACCTAATACACCAACTGCGTCTTCAGCATCCTCACAGTAAACTGTAATCTGTCCGGGAAAGAGAAAATTAATCATCATATTAGCAGGCGCAGGATGTCCATAGTCATAACCGTTCATCCCATACGCAGTTGCCCATACATGCGTAGGGGACATATCCCTCAAAAAGAACATTGTTAAATCCACCATATGTGGACCCATAGAAAGAATATTTCCCTTGGTTACGCAACGGATAAAACAAATATCTCCTATCTTTCCTTCATCTAGAATCTTTTTAAGACTCTGGCAGCTCTTAAAATACCTTCTTTGCGTATTCACGGCAATTTTGATGCCTGTGCGTTGTACGATTTCCTTAATCTTCCTGGTCTGTGTCTGATTCAATGCTATTGGTTTTTCAACAATAATGCCCTTAACACCAAATTGCGCCGCAGTTTCAATAGGGATTTCTCTTATACTTGGCGGGGTAACAATGTGAAGAATATCAGGATGTTCTTTCTTAAGCATTTCTTCAAAATCTGTATAGAGCGCAGGGATTTTAAACCTTTTGCCATACTCACTAAGCCTTGCTTCGTCTTTATCGCAAGCAGCATTTAAGTGTATCTCATCTATTCCTTCATATGCCTTGATATGAACTGCTGCCCTGGGTCCGCATCCTAAAATAACTGATTTATACCTCATCATATCTTCCTATGTTATGTATTTCGTTTTAAAATAGCAAGAGCAATTGTCCCCTTATTTTCCCGAATCAATCACTTTTTCCAAAGTCCTGCCAAGTATATTAAGTTTATCATCTTCGCTTATTTTCCAGGCATTTATTATCTCAATTTCTTTTCTCCAATTTTCTAAACTTCCATATGGATAATCAAGCCCGTATATTATACGTTCAGAACCAACTGTTTTTATCAAAAGATTTATTTTCTCGTTCGGTATGTAGTATCCTGGATTATTGTAACTCAAAACCCCGGTTATCCCGGCATAACAATTTGGATTGTTTTGCAAAACAGCCAATGCCTGGTCAAAAAATGCTATGCCTCCAATATGTTCAATTATTATTTTCAGGGAGGGGAATTTCTGCGCTACTTCATCTAATAATAGAGGCATATATTGATTTAACTGCCAGCCGTGAACACCTGTATGAAACAATAGAGGAATGTTTAATTTTTGAGCCTTAGCATAAAAATCATTTAGCGCAGGATCATTAATCCTGACCTTAAATACCGGTGGATGTATCTTACAGCCCACAAGTCCCTGCCCGATGTAATAATCCAATAATAAAGGTGCTTCTGTCCCTTTAGGATTTAGCGTAGCAAAACCTTTAATATTGGGATATTTTTTTAAAGAATCGCATAGCCAGTCATTTGCGCCTGTCGCTATCTGATAAGGAAATGGGGCAAAGGCTATGGCTTTCGTAATTTCCAGCGATTCCATGATTTTTGATAATGCTTCCAGTGTTCCGCTTTCTGAAGTCATTCTATCGGGGATTCCTGCTCTTCTAAATTCCTTTTCAAAAACTCCATTAGGGGCTACATGACAATGATTAATAAACATATCTTTTCCTCCCAATTTACACTTTTCTGTTTTAATAATATCTACTTAAAATTTTCTATATTCACTTCATCCTATATACTTTGTTTGATGACGTTTTTTGCCTGACTTTCTGAACTCTATTGCAGAGTCAATAATTTTCGTTATGTCATATTCTGGGTTATATCCAAGGATTGATCTTGCCTTTGCAATGGTATGAATAAAATCGTGAAATTTATCATACTCAAACTCTACTATGGGAATGTTCAGTTTTTTCGATATATACTCAGCGGCAAAGCCGTAGCTGAAAGCAGAAGGCCCTGTGATCGTGAACGCTTGTCCGATAGCAGAAGGATTTCCTGTTGCAAGAATAACTCCCTGAACAGCATCCTTAATGCCTACTATATGACGGATTCCTGGTTTGCCTCCGTGGTGAACAAGTTTTGCCACTCCATCCATATCTTTTTCAAAGAACTCTTTCTGCTCAGCGGTCTTAGCCAGCTCTTTCCATACAGGAACACCGAAGTTCGGTTCCTTTAATGTGATATGACAAAGAAAGTCATCTTCATCATGTACCCATGAGAAACGAAGAACTGTGATAGGCAATTTATGCTGAATGGTATATTGCTCACACATTGTCTCCTCAAGAACCTTGGAAAAAGCATAATAACCCGGGTAAGCGCTGTGAGGATATGTTTCATCAATGGGATAAGGACGAGGATAGTGATAGATACCTGCTCTTGCATCTGAACCTGCCTGAATAAACTGTTTTATACGACCGCAGTTTTTTGCTTCATCAAGAAGATAGAAGGTTCCCTTTATATTTGTATCCAGAAACAGCTCTCTGTTTTCTTTGCAGTTTGCCAAATGAATAACAGCATCCATATCCTGAATGGCCTTTTTGGCAAGAGAAGGATCTCTTAAATCTCCCTGCATTATTTCTACATCTTTTTTACACTCAATCACATCTTCTTCAAACTCAAGCGCTCTTATTTTGTAGCCCTTGGCTATAAGCTCTGGAAGAAGCGCTCTGCCAATTTTACCGCTTGCTCCTGTAACAAAAATGTTTTTTAGTTTCATCTCATTCATCTTTTTCTCCTTTCTCCTATGTTAAAAGTCAAAATTTAGTTTGAATGCTCATTTTTTCAGACATGCACATAATAATCCCATTTATCCACAGAAACAGGCAAGGGGTGATTGACTTCAATGGATTTCATGGCTAGATTTGCCAGATAGGTTGCATGATATCCATCTATCTCATCACAAAGAGTAGGAGTATTGTTACGAACTGAATCAATAAAAGCATTAAACATCTTTTCCAAGCCATGATTGGTCTGGATTGAAAGCCATTCTTCCTTGAGAGTAGTTGATTTTTTATGATTAGCAGCTTGTTTTTCTAAATACCCGCTCAATCCGCCCTGTCTCCCTACACCCGGCTGTGAATCATGAGTTAAAGGGAAAATTTCTTTCTCCTTTCCTGGCCTGCCATAGTACTGATTTTCAACAAAGAATTCCATTCTGAATAACGCTCCATCATGGGCAATCTCATACACCTCTTTTGGATAGTCAAAAGTGCCATTTGGAGTCATGGTAATCGTAAAGGCATTGCCACTCTGAAAAGAAAGATGAATTCCATATCGCATACGGGTTGATCCCCAGGCTCTTATCTCTACGGGACGATCATTATCAAAAAGCCAGCAGGCCAGATCAAGCCAATGCCCGGCCTCACCAACAATCAAGCCTCTTCCTGTAAATGGATCCAGGTGCCGCAGACCGTAACTTGCACTTTCATCCTGAACTCGGACAAAAAAATCAGTCACCTTTTCTTCTAAAAATTTCTCCCGCTTTGTTTCAACATAGCGCCATGACTGATGCTCTGGATTCTTTTTGTGTTCAAGCCATTCTCTTTTTAATGCCACCACTGCAGGTGCGGTGCTTCGCATATAATCCACGCAGAATTTGATTTTGTTTTTGCGGACAGCCCGTATAATTTGGTAACACTCCCATTCTGTCATAGCCATGGGCTTCTCACAAAAAATATGCTTGCCGTGTTTAGCAGCACTTTCGACAATAGGGACCCGCGCTTCATGGGAAGTAGCTATTAAAATGATATCCACTTCTGGATCGGTTGTTACATCAGTAAATGAATCGGTAATTTTTTCTGCCTTAAATTTACGGGCATATTCCTTAGCCTTTTTCTCTGATATATCGCAGGCCCATTTTATCCTGCTAATATAGGGATTTTGCATTACATTTGGCCCATGATGAGCCATAGCAAAGAGTCCACAACCTATCTGGCCTATAACAAATTTCTCTGACATTTTCGTCTCCTTATAATATTAGGTTATAGTTTAATTAACATAAGTTAATTTCGCAGTATTCCACCTCCTCAATTGCCTGCCTTCAAATATCCATTCTGAACTATTAGATCCGTGATGTAGAGAATAGTTTCCAGATCCAGCTCGACTGACCTTTCATCCGAAATAAGAGATCCAGATGAGGTTCGGGCTATTGCGGTGTCACCGAGGAGCTCGTCCAGTTCAAACTCGAGGCGATCAACAATCTCAAGGAGTGACCGCCTGCCGTTCGCCCAGTAGCAGATGCGGTGAAAAAGCAGATCGAGATTGTTCTCGTAGAGAAAGCGCCAGTAGTTCTCCTCCTGTTCGCCCGAAAGCACAAGGCTGCCCCATGCCTTTGGCGCACCCATGGTTGCCCTATGGAGAACCAGAGACGAAGCCCGTTCTAAAAGCTGTTTCCCTGCGCAGCGCAGCGACTCTTTGGGGAAGAGCATTTGATATGCTCCGAACCAGTTTCTCAGTATTTCAGCCATTTCTCTTTTGAGTGCTTTGACTTTATCCGTCCCGAAACCGAACTTTGCAAGCGACTCAGCCTTCATCAAGAACTGCTCGGCAAACCACTGCTTTGTGCGTCTGGCACCAAAAGGCCATGAGCCAGCACGCAATCGCAGTTCAGTCTCATGGAGCTTCTGCCGACACGCACCGACTGAAAGACGCGCAAGATATCCCGCCTCTTCCTGCCCGGCATTGGCAAGAAAGTTGAGATGAGTTGCACTCACGAGGCCGATGGCCTCCATCACCTCAGCGCTCAGTGTGTCCAAAGTATCTGCGGATGAATGATAATTGCGTGAAGGATACTGGATCAGACACGGCAGAACAATGTCTATGTTGGGATCCGAAGTGATAGTATCGTTTATTATCTCGGCGCGGTCTGCAACCGCCTTCCACCGCACGCGAGGCGACAGGATTTTAGACGAAAGGTGGGTAAGAAGATCCCCAATGCAAGAGGGATTCGCTGCCGGTGGCATAAAAAGATGCACCACTGACCGCCCTCCAGCCTGATCGACACCGATTTCGTCAATATTTAGTCCCCCAAGGATATGACGCACGCGATCTCTATGCCTGTGAACCCAGGCATAGAGGCCGTATCCCTCCCAGTTGAAGAGAAAGCGAATGCTTCTCCGTGGACGAGGCAGGGAACCGTCTTCAATAGCCTCATTCAGGCTTCGCGCCAGTTCAAGTCCAAGCCCGACTCCTGACGCATTATCGTTGGCTCCCGGCTCGTATAGGTGAGTCAAGAAAAGTATCTCCTCATCGGGTAACTCAGCCCCGCGAATCACACCTGTGGCCGACTTGAAAGAACCATTGTACACACGGCTCTTGATCTCGACGCGCAATCGCACGCTCCCCTGCTGCAATAGGTTCCTCAACATCTCGCCCTGGCGCGGCGTGAGCATGAAGCCCCAGTAACCTCCGTAACCCTCGAGAATCGCACTGTTCTCCCAACGCACATCATCTGGTAGGTCGAATCTGTCCCGCACCCCGGGCAACGTTCCAATAAAGTCCGAGACAATCCCGCACACATTGAGGCGTCGCATCTGAGGGAATAGGTCGTTGATCCGATGGCGTGTGAGGGGAATTTTCTGCGAGAGATCCACATCAGTCTCCCCGTTCCATTCAATGAGATTTCTCTCCGCCTCGAACGGACCAGAATACATCACGAGGCTCTGTGGTCTCAGATCCCAGTCCGCGAGCAGCTCTTGGTGCGGCACAGTCATCCACAGACGAGCAGATTCCACATCCCACGCCTTCATTGCCCGCCAGCCCGACCACGATGTCTTTCCATCGGCAGGGAATGTCTCTACTTCCACATCGGAGAGACCTGCACGGCGAAGCTCTTCGCCACACCTCTCTGCAGAACGCTCAAAGTTCGGGAACGTGAAATAGCGCTCGATACGATTCTGCTCACATGCCTGCATGAGAGCCATCTCGCCACTCAACCTGCCGCGGAAATTATTGTAGAACGTTTTCCACATGCTCTGCCCTCACTCTACCCAATTTTCTTCCCCTTTTTCTCATCTGTTATTAAGCCAACGTGGTCAAAAAATCATTATAGTTTCACTATTTTTCCTGATGCTGCAGATTGCTCAGCTTTGCACATAACCTCTACTGCCATTCTGGATTCTTCAGGTGTAATTACATCTGGCACCTTTCCAGTATTAATGCATTCTATAAAATAACTGAGTTCATTGCGAAGCACTCCAATGCGTTTTCCAAAAAGATTTGGCCAGTAGCAAGTATCGGGTTTGTGGATACCTGCACTGTCATTTATGGTAAGGCCAGCATTGGCGCAATCAATATAAATTGCACCTTTGGTGCCGATGATTTCCATGCGTGCATCAATAGTAAATGGTGTATTTTCGGGCAGATACCAGACAGTTTCAATCACTCCGACTGCATCACTCTCAAATCTGTACATAGCCCAGCCAATATCAGGATTTTTGAAGTTCCGAATGCGAACATTCTGAGCATATACAGTTTTGATTTTACTACCTGTAAACCACAACATTATGTCTGTGTCATGAATACCATCACCCATGAGTGGCGAAATCTTATCAAGTACTTCAGCGCTAATGTTGGATGGGAGGTTCTTCGTTGCGTGCATGGAGACAATCTTGCCTATACGTCCTTGCTGAATAGCTTCTTTAGCAAGACTTACGCGAGGATCAAACCGGCAGATATGGCCTACCATAAATTTGCCCTTTGCTGAGTTTACTACTTCAATAATTGCATCACAATCTTCAGTACTTCCTGCCATCGGCTTTTCAAGAAAGACATGTTTTCCTGCTTTTAGTGCATCTATTGTGGGTTGCAGGTGGTCATCAACATGAGTGGTAATACTTACTGCATCAATTTCTTTATCAGCTAACAGGTCTTTATAATTTGTATAAGATTTGGGAACTTTAAAACGTTCTGCGATTTCCTTTAACCTGTGAGAACGGCGAGTGCATATTGCTGCCAACTCCACACCTGGCATATCCGAGAGAACCTCTGAATGTTTTTCCCCAAAAAAACCAAGCCCTATAACTCCGTATTTAACTTTATCCATAATTTCTATCCTTCATGGTTATGTATTTTTTACCTGACAAAATCTTGCCTATATCCATGCGCGTGGATGAAAAACAATAGGTCTAGCAACACAACACGTTCTTGAAATGAAGACTTCCGCCACCCAGACATACTATCTTCTTTGCTCCCATATAAAATTCCTTTCTCTTACTTGTTTACCAATCACGGCCTTGTATATCAATATTTCCCCTTGGGAATTTTCCATCAGCAAGTTCCTTAAACATAGTAATATTTTTCACATCAGCCATCATAACCTTCTCCCTTGTTTTGATCCATCCAAGGGAAGCGTAAAAGTGCTCAAGCTCAGGTATGCAAAAAAGCAGACCATACTGAATGTCATGTCCTAGCGCCTCATTCATAGCTTCTATCATTAACTGACGACCTACTCCTTTGCTCCGCAGTTTAGCTGAGACAGCTAAATTCTGAATTCCTGCAATTGTTATAAACACATTATTAACCTTGATTTCTCGCACGACAACACCAATATATCCTATAAGACGATTATGTTCCCGATAAACCAATGAATAAGTGGGCACTGAACCATGCCAATACCGCGTATGAGAAAATACTTCCCTGTCTGACGGAAAGCACTCGCATAGCAAATCCCGCACAGCTGAATCTACCTCTTCAGGCAATGGTTCATTGAATAATTTCATCTTCTTCTTTCTCTATTGCACAATCAATATTACCAATCAAGCAAACTCTGCCCCAATTCAAGCCCTCTACCTCCTCTTTTCCAGCTTTATTGAGCTTGTTGTATAATATCGCTTTTCTACAAAATTAAAAGAGTTATTTTAAAATTTCTCTTACCTCTGCATAGAGAATCGCCATGATATTCGGCACCGATAATTTTTTGCATTGTATTAAACAATTTTACTATGTTTTGTGATTTCATTTCTTGCTGATCTACTATCTGTTATGTTTTCGTTATTATTCACAATGTCAGAATATAATTCAGGATTTCGTGTCTTGATATGCATTTTCCCAAGAGTACCTTCCAAAGACTGTTTGTTAATTTTAGAAATAATCATATCTGACTCAATGCTTTTTGATTCATTCAAAACGATTCCATTCGGATCGATTATCATTGCATTTCCTGTTCGCACTTCATCATAGTCTAGTCCAACCCCATTTGAAAAAACATAAAACATTCCATTATCGTAAGCTCTGGATGGAAGCCATTTTAATATCCATTCGCGTCCTTTTGGTCCACTAAATTCCTTGCGTAGTTCTTCTCTAAAATTATTCTTATTCCCCCAAAGTTTAGTATCAATTCTGCCCATTCCTGCTACCTCCATATCAAAACCTCCGGTTTGGTGAGGTGCGAATATAATTTCACATCCGTTCAATGCGTATATTCGTGCATTTTCAGGCAAATTATTGTCAAAACAAATTAGTATTCCGCACTTCCAACCAAATAATTCAAAGATGGGAAAATCTTTTCCTTGTGACATATATGAGTTTTCAAATGCATGTATTTTTCTGAATTTATTAATTTGACCAATAGGAGTAACGCAAACATATGTGTTATATAATTCATCTTTATATGTTTTTTCTAAAAGACCAAACATAATTACAATATTATTCTTTTTTGATAAATTTTTAATATATTGTGTTGTATTACCTTCTGGAACATGCTCTGCGATGTCCAATAAATTTTCTTTTTTATTAGTGTATAGAATAAAATTGTATCCTGTAATACAAATCTCAGGGAAACATATTATATCAACATCCTGATTACTGGCAGATTTAATAAATGTTTCCATGTTTATTAAATTTATACTTTTATTTTTTTGATCAGAATTAAACTGAACAGATGCAATGTTTAACTCATTTTTTTGTTTCACGCTATTTTCTTTCTATTTATTATGCCTATTATTATTTTACAGAGTAGCCTCTGTTACCTCTTTGTATTTCATAAATTCAATCACTGCGCCATCTTTTGATTCATAGAAACCAACTACAGCAAACCCGACATCAAAAGGTTCCAGCAGCACCTTCATATCCTTGCTTGCTTCTTTTAAATTTTCAACCCGAAATGCGACATGCGGCATTTCTCTGACCGGTCCTTTGACAGGACTGTCCGGCTCATATCTCAGCCATTCGACTTTGTAAGGATGTTTCTTGTAATCAGTTACCCACACCCTTGTAGCCTCCAGCCATATTTCATCTTCCTTCTTTTCCTCTGTTATTACTCCGATGTGATCAAAAATCATTTTCAATTCTCCCTTTTTTCTACCGAATAGTCGATCCTATACAAACTTCTTTATGTAATTCTTGACTTTGTATTCTTTTACTAAATTTACATCTATTGGATACCTACCATATCTCCTTGTAGCTTCAACCATAGTTCTGTAATTCTCAGGCTTTACTCCTGGGTGTATAGAATTACTTGAAGCCATTATATATCCTCCTCCTGGCGTAGCTTTAGCTATTGTTTCTTTCACAGCTTCTTCAACTTCTACTTTCGTCCCCATAGGTAGCAACATTGCGCAATCAATATTACCAATCAAGCAAACTCTGTCTCCATATTTTTCCTTTACTTTACCTGCGTCCATATCAGCAATTGGTTCCATAGGATCAATTGCGTCAATTCCTGTGCCAACAATATCATCTAATATTTTCCATATATTTCCATCTGTATGTTTTATTAAATATGATCCGTTTTTATGGGTTATATCTACAGCCTTTTTAAGATAGGGCAAAACAAACTCCCTAAAGTGCTCGGGTGACATTAATGTTCCGGTTCTTCCGGCATAATCATCTCCCAAAACAATTGCATCAGCTCCAACCTCTATTGCATTTTTAATTGACTTGCTTTTATAGCGCCAAACCATCTCAGCTACTTCTTTTACAATATCCGGAGCAAGAAAATAGTTCGTGAAAAGCTTATCCATGCCACCAAATAAATAATGAGAATACTCAAATGCATCATGAGCCATAAATACAATTGCTTTCTCTCCTTTAAATCTTTTTACTGCTTCTTTAAGACTTACATACCAACATTCTAGATCTGCATCTGGTAAAGAATAATTTTTTAAATCTTTATAGTCTTTTATTGGTCCATCAAGAGGATACAAAATTCCATTAGGTTCCATCTTCCATGTTATATTCCACTTATCTATATATGTATTACTCTCATTTAGCTTTCTTAAAAGTTTAGTCCAATCTTCAAATATAGTAAAACCATCAAGGTTTTCCTTCTCTATAAAATCCAGGAAAGATATTTCTCCATAAAGTCCTTTTATAACCGGCTTATCTATAATCAATTCCCATATCGGGACTGCATCAGGTTCTTGTCTTTTTAAAGCACTCATAAATCTCTCATAACCATTCATTCTGTCTTATCTCTTCCTCACTTGTACATCTCTAAACTTTTTTATTCTCTTAATTCAACCATAAACAGATATTACGCCAGTACCTCCTTAATGGTTACTTCCCTGCCTTCAGCCAGGGAGCGTTTCCCTGCTTCCAGTACGGCAATGACCTCCACCTCTTCCTCCACAGGCACAGGCTCTTTTCCTGTCTTGAGCATTTGGATAAATTGCTCCTGAAGATAGAAGTAGAGATTATCCAGATTAGGCGTTAATGTTCGCCAGCCTTTGGTGCCATAGAGATTGATTTGGTAGCCGGCGCACATCATCTCTTTCTCTCCAACCATAAGCATCAGGTCGCATCCGTTCTCAAACCTCACACGAACAATGTTGCAGTTCGGCCGTCCGACATTGTGACATGATACAGCGCCTCCGGGGCGAATCCCGTAATACATTGACAGAGCGTGAATGCCGTAGTATATCAGCTCATTGCCGCACGCCGAGGTTGCCAGGTTGATTTCACCAAGATCAGACAGTTCATTTTTTAATGCGATAATGTCCGGCACAAATCGTAGCGAACTTGCTGACAGGAAGAGAGTTCCAGTTTCCCTTACCACAGCAGCCACATGTTGAGCTTCTCTGGTAGTCATTGCCAGGGGTTTGTCGCAATATGTGGGAATTCCTCGTTTGAGTGGCTCAACTGCGTATTTCCAATGAGTTCCCGAGCCGTCATCAACGATAACCACAGCATCAACTCCTTTTGTGCATTCTTCAGGAGTTTCCACTACTTCGGGAATAAAACAGGCCTCAGCCAGTCGTTCGGCCCATTCTATGTGCGGATCCCAAACCTTGACGATTTTCGCGTCTTCAATGTGCTTTTCGGCCGCCACGAATGTCCACTCCCATTGCTTCGATTTTTTCTCATCACATCCGTTATAGGTAGACGCAAACGCTGTGCCATGAAAAGACCCTGGCGTGCGGGGAACATCTTTTCCTCTATACCCGAGACCATATGTTGCTGCAGAAACAAGCCCAATCTTAATCATAATAACTCCTTAATTGTGCCGATAGCAACAGAGACATAGAGCTCTATGCTCTATGTCTCTACTCCTGTATTACTCTTTCTTTCATTGTGCAGTTGTTTCATGTACATGCATTAGTATATTACTACCGCATTTAGGGCATTTGGGCATTCCCATCGCCATCTCATCATCCATACTACGAATTCTTCGCTCAAAGATATGCTTGCACTTTTCACACTGATACTTTGTCACTCGAACAGCCTTCTTCTCCCCACACTCAGGACATTTAATAGGAGGGGTCTGATATTCTGCCCTAAAGCGAGCGTCACAGTTTTCGCAGACATAAGCCACTATTGGTCGGGGGTACTTCTTTGGCATAAGTGTTTTTATCATAAAGCCCACACAAACTACAATAACAAGGATAAGCCCTATAATTACCAGTGGATTCTGTTTTTTCTTCTCTTCCTGCTGAGTTCCTTCAGCTCCAATAACCATATTATCACCTCCTCTTTTACATATTTTCAGGCAGCTTAGCTACCCATATATCAAAGTTTCCGCTTCTATCTGACTGAAAGGCGATTCTGCTCCCGTCAGAAGAAAAGCATGGATATAATTCATTATATTTGTCATCCGTAATCTGAACTGGGTTAGTCCCATCACTATTCATAATCCAAAGATCATAATTCCCGCTTCTATTAGATATAAAAGCTATCTTATTTG
>DAOVKY010000144.1 GCA_030631525.1 bacterium | reverse complement strand
GTATATCCAGCTGAAGAGTAAGTGTTTCCCCTATTTTATGCAGGATTTCCAGTTGTTTTACCTTTTTGCCGAGAGCAATTTTTGTTTCTTCTAACTGCTTCGCGATTTGTTTTGTCTCATTTGTTACTGCTTTTTCAACTTTTACCGTGTCGAGAACAGTTTTCGTTTTTTCTAGCTGCTCTACGATCTGCTTTGTCTTACTTACTACTGCTTTTTGAATTTTTCCCATGCCCAGCATAATACGTAAATTCCAATTTTTTGTCAAATCTCAATTTTGTGGTAATATATAAGAACTTAGGGTAGAATACATCGGGAGAAAAATAATGCGTATATGTGTGATAGGAACGGGTTATGTGGGGCTTGTAACAGGTATATGCCTGGCAGATATCGGCAATAGTGTGATATGTGTGGATATTGATAAAGAGAAAATTAAAGGATTAAAAAAAGGTATTATCCCTATATATGAGCCTGGGCTAGAGGAAATGGTTGAGCGAAATCTTAGCAAAGGAAGAATTTCCTTTTATACGGAGATTTCCGAAGGCGTAGGAAATTCCGAGATAATCTTTATTGCAGTTGGAACACCTTCGAAAAGGAATGGAGAGGCCGATCTGTCCTATGTTGAAGCTGTGGCTTGCAGTGTGGCAAAGGCAATGGATGGGTATAGAGTAATTGTTGAAAAAAGCACAGTGCCTGTACATACAGGAGAATGGGTTAGACGAACAGTGAAGTTAAATAATGTGCATGGCGTTGATTTTGACGTTGTTTCCAATCCAGAATTTCTGAGAGAGGGGTCGGCAATATCGGATTTTATGCATCCTGACAGAATTGTAATCGGAGTTGGGAGTGAGAGGGCAAAGAGAATAATGACAAAATTATACCAGCCGCTTAATGCGCCAATGGTTGTTACAGATATAAAGAGTGCAGAGATTATTAAACACGCGTCAAATTCATATCTTGCTCTCAAGATTTCCTATATTAATTCAATCGCCAATATATGCGAGCGGGTAGGAGCAGATGTTGAAAAAGTTGCAGAGGGCATGGGGCTTGATGAGAGAATAGGCAAGAGTTTCTTGCGTGCTGGCGCAGGGTATGGCGGATCTTGTTTCCCAAAGGATGTTTCTGCGTTTATCAAGATAGCTGAAGAGGCAGGATATGACTTTGAAATGCTCAAATCCGTTGAAAGTGTCAACAGAATGCAGAGAGAAGGATTAGTTAGAAAAATAAAGCAGGCAATGTGGGTCATGAATAATAAAACCATAGGAATATTGGGACTTTCCTTTAAGCCAAACACCGATGACATGAGAGAAGCGCCTTCAATAGACATTATAAACAAACTCCAGCAGGAAGGCGCAAAGATCAAAGCATACGACCCTGCGGCTGGTCCCAGAGCAAGGGAGATCCTAAAAAACGTACAATATTGCAAAGACTCTTATTGTGTGGCAAAAGGTAGCGACGCGCTTGTTATTATTACAGATTGGCCGGAATTTAAGAAACTAGATTTTAAAAAGATAAAAACCCTGCTCAATCAGCCTGTAATTATTGATGGTCGTAATATATATGACCCGGCAGAAATGGAAAAACTGGGTTTTGTTTATAAGAGTATTGGAAGATGAGCAAATAATGTCAAAGGTCAAAGCTCAAATGTCAAACCGGCTAATTAATAAGATAAAAAATAAAGAAGCAAAGATCGCAGTAATTGGTTTAGGATATGTAGGACTTCCTTTATGCGTGGAGTTTGCAAAAAATGGGTTCTGCGTAACAGGCATAGATGTTGATAGGAAGAGAGTGGAAAGTGTTGACAAAGGAGTCTCGTATATTGGAGACGTGAAATCATCAGAGATTAAATTATATGTGAAAGAGAAAAAATTTCAGGCAACTACGGATTACAAAATTCTTGGCAAGCAGGACGCTATTATAATGTGTGTTCCGACACCATTGCGAAAAACAAAGGAACCTGATATTTCCTACATAATTGATGCATCTAAAAAGATAGCAGAATATCTTAAAGAAGAACAGCTGATTGTGCTAGAGAGTACTACGTATCCGGGAACAACGGATGAAGTCATACTGCCGATACTTGAAAAAAGCGGATTAAAGGCAGGGAAAGACTTCTACCTTGCGTTTTCGCCGGAAAGAGTGGATCCTGGAAACAAGAGATATAATACTGCCAATATCCCAAAGATAATAGGCGGGATTAATAGCCAATCTACTCTGATGGCAAAAACTCTATACAGCCAGATTAACAGTAATGTTATTGCAGTCTCTTCCTCACGCGTGGCTGAGATGGTGAAACTTCTGGAGAACACGTTTCGCAGCGTAAATATAGCTCTTGCAAATGAGATGGCAATAATGTGCGATTATCTGGGAATAGATGTATGGGAGGTTATAAAGGGCGCGACAACAAAGCCTTTTGGATTTATGCCATTCTATCCAGGGCCCGGCATAGGCGGACATTGCATACCTCTTGATCCATTCTATCTTACATGGAAGTCCAGGCTTCATGGGTATGAAGCAAAATTTATAGAGCTTGCCGGGGAGATTAATAAGGCAATGCCTAAATATGTAATAGGAAAGATAAGAGACATATTGAATAATCGCAAAAAGAGCATTAATGGCTCAACTGTATTTATACTTGGAGTTGCTTATAAAAAGGACGTGGGGGACTGGAGGGAATCGCCGGCAATAGAAATTATAAGCATGCTACTGGAAAAGGGTGCAAACGTGTGGTTCAATGACCCTTACGTTTCAGAAATAAAAGCAGATGATACATTAATGCGCTCAAAGGAACTCAGCAAATCATTGCTGAGAAAATCCGATTGTACGGTTATTATTACAGATCATAGCGCGTATGATTATAAATTTATTGTTGAAAGTTCGTCTGCTGTGTTAGATACAAGAAATGCAACAGGTGACTTAAAGGGGACTTTTGAGAATGTATTTAAACTGTGAAATAGAAATGGGCGGGGGCAAGCCCCGCCCCTACAATGTGGAAATCGGGAAATGTAGGGGCAGGCCTTGCGCCTGCCCTTGTCCATAGAGAAAATCATGAAAACAGTCCTAGTAACAGGCGGAGCCGGCTTTATAGGGTCGCATATTGTAGAAGCGCTTGTAAGGAGCGGCAAAAAAGTCAGGGTAATAGATAACCTTTCTACAGGGAATATTGCTAATCTTGCGCACCTAATAAATGATATAGAATTTATAGAAAGCGACATAAGAGATACAAATCTTTTAGACAAAGCTATGAAGGGTGTTGATTTTTGCTTTCATGAAGCAGCCTTGCCTTCTGTAGCAAGGTCTGTTAAGGATCCAATAACAGTAAATCAAGTCAATATAGATGGCACATTAAATCTGCTTTTTGCTGCAAAGAAAAACAAGATAAAGAGATTTATCTATGCCAGTTCTTCTTCTGCATATGGAGACTCACCCTCCTTACCTAAAAAAGAAGACATGAAATCTAATCCGCTATCCCCTTATGCTGTAAGCAAATTAACCGGC